>JAILBC010000124.1 GCA_024681295.1 Bacteroidales bacterium | reverse complement strand
CCATTCTTCCCTATCCTTCTCAGTTTTACAATCATACCATAGTGCCTGTGTTGGGGGTCGGGTTCGCGGCTCTTACGAGCAATCACGCAATAGCGGTCATGAATGTATTGTTCGGACACCACTTCGAAACCGCAATAATAGAGTCGTCCTAGAATCTCTGGACGAGGGAACACTTTTCGCACTTTGCTGGTGCAGAGGTAGTAGAAGCGCCGTGTCAGCCAAAGCTTCGGACAAACGCGATGCCACAGAAAATCAAAGAAATACAAGAAGTTGGCCCAGAACTTCGAATATTTCATGAAGAACTGGACGCGTCGTTTCATTGCCGTATCGAAGGCGACCACCAGATATCCTCCGTCCTTGAGTTTATAGTTGGCCGACCGAAGATAACGGTTGACGTGACGGATGGCGTTGAGGTGGTCCTCGGCCAACAACACCTCGGCTTCGCCATCAGGCACCTCCCAGCTGGTTTTGGCAAAATCGTTAAGATAATTGGAGCGTTCAGCACCTCTAGGCATGTAGGCCCAATACAACAATTTCTGCAATTCTTCAGGAGCCTCCAGAATATTAAACTCTGGGGCATGCTTCAACTCTTTGATGGAGAGGTATCTCGCCACTGCTTCGTAATCTTCACGATATATGCTGAAAAGAGGCATGAGGAGTTGAGAATTGAGAGGTTAGAGGTTAGAGGTTAGAGGTTAGGGTTAAGCAGATGCGGTCTTGGTCGGCTTCGGTGAGGTAGGGATGGATAGGCAGAGAGAGGACGGTATCGGCGAGGTGATCGGCGACGGGACAAAGGTTTTCTTTCGGGTCAAGATAGCGGAAGGCGGTCTGCCGATGCATAGGGATGGGGTAATAGATGGCCGTTGGGATATCCTCAGCCTTCAGTGCTTCCTGAAGCTTGGTTCTGACTTCTTTGTTGGCCACTTGTATGGTATATTGTGCCCAGCTGGAGTAGAATCCTCTGGGGATCTCCGGGGTCTTGACCACGCCTTTCAGCTTCTCGGTGTAGCGTTCAGCCACTCGGTTGACATCGACCAATTCGTGGTTGCGGAAGGCTTTCAGTTTGACGAGGAGGATGGCCGCTTGGATGCTGTCGAGTCGGGAGTTGAGGCCGATACGGATGTTGTCGTAACGGTCGCTCCCCTTGCCATGCAGGTGGTATGATTCCATCAGTTCGGCCCACTCGTCGTTGTTGGTGAACACAGCTCCGCCGTCACCATAGCATCCCACGGGTTTGGCCGGGAAGAAAGAGGTGGCGGCGATGTCGCCAAAAGAACCAGCCTGTTGATCGCCTATGCGACCACCGAAGCCTTGTGCGGCATCTTCGAGTAGGAACATGCCATAGCGTTGAGCAATCTGACGGATTGGTTTGAAGTCGGCGGGTAGTCCAAACAAGTCGACGGCGATAATGGCCTTTGGCTTCAGTTGGCCATGCTTGACTGTCCTCTCTATCTTGAGCAACAAGTCGCGGACATCCATGTTGAAGGTATCTTGGTCGACATCCACAAAGACCGGAGTGGCCCCTTGCAGGGCGACCACCTCGGCGGAGGCGAAGAAGGTGAAGCTGGGTACGAAGACCGCGTCGCCTGCTTTCACATCCCAAGCCTTTAGGGCAAGCAGGAGTGCGTCGGTGCCGCTGGCACAGGCGATGCAATGTTTCGCCCCCACATAGTCGGCGAAGGCTTGTTCCATCTCTTTCACCTTAGGACCCAATATGTAGGCACTGGAGGCCACCACATCGAGGATGGCTTGATCCATCTCGTCTTTCAGGACGGCATATTGTTTTTTCAAATCTCTAAATTGCATACAATTCATCATTTTTCAGTTGATACTTCCTCCCACAGTCGCATTGCAACGACTTGTCGAGTTTTTTGCCACATTCGCAGACCCAGCCGATTTGGTGGGCAGGAACGCCTGCCATCAGAGCGTAAGGCTTCACATCGTGCGTCACCACCGCTCCAGCGGCTATGAGGGCGCTCTTCCCAACCGTATGGCCGCACACTACGGTGCAGTTAGCTCCGAGCGAGGCTCCTTCACAGATCTTGGTTTTGGCATAATGGCAGTGCACCGGGAAATGTGCCCGCGGCGTGGTTACGTTGGTAAACACGCAACTCGGGCCGCAGAACACGTTGTCTTCGATTTCAACACCTTCGTAAACGGAGACGTTGTTCTGTATACGGACTCCGTTGCCGATATGCACGTTGTTGCCGATATTGACATTCTGGCCTAGCGAACAATTCTCGCCAAGCACCGCTCCTGACTGCACATGGCAGAAGTGCCATATCTTGGTGCCTTTGCCTATCGACACATTTTCGTCGACAAAGCTGCTTTCGTGTACAAAGAAATCGCTCATTTAACAGCCCTCCGCTAAAATGTCAGCAATATGGATAACTTTTATCGGCATGTCGTTTGCGTCGATATAGCTTTTTTGGTGCATAAGGCAAGACATGTCAGTCGAAACGATGTATTCCGCGCCAGTGTTCAATGCGTTGCGCACCTTATGGCTTGCCATACCCACCGAAACCTCTTCGTGATTCATGGCAAAGGTGAACTCGCCACCACAGCACATTTCCAGCTGTTTCATCTCGACCAGCTCCAGGCCTTTCACTTTGGAGAGAAGCTGACGAGCCTCTTTTCCAAGGCCGAGTCCGCGCAATGCGTTACAGTTGTCGTGATAGGTCACCTTATGAGGAAACACGGCACCGAAATCGTCATAATGGAGCACATTCACCAAAAAATCAGTCAGCTCAAAGACGTTGTTCTCCAGTTTTTTCACATTGAGGTGATTGGCCGTGTTGAAAAACAGTTCAGGGTAACGTTTTTTGATAAAAGCGACACAGGAGGCCGAAGGCGAGACCACCGGATGATCAACACAGAATTCATCTAGGAATTTGTCACCCAATGCCTTGGCCGCTTCCACATAACCCGCATTATAGGCAAAACGCCCACAGCAAGTTTGGTCAGGATTATAATTCACTTCAACGCCAGCCTTTTCAAGGACCTTTACGGTGTTCATGGCCGTTTCAGGATAAAACTGGTCGATGGAGCAAGGTATAAACAATTCAATTGTCATGGTTGTTCAAAATAATCTGCAAAGATAGCAAATTATCCGAAGCATCCAAACTTTTATAATAAAAATAATAAAAATTCACAAGGTTAATCCCCGAAGACGTTTTCAAGGTCATCCCAGAACGTTGGATAAGACTTGTTTACTACATCTGGACGGTCAATCCTTACATCGCGAAACACTACTTTCAGCCCTGCCAAAGCCATGGCCAGTCGATGATCGTCAAATGTCCTAAAATATAGACTTCTATCATTGATTGAACAATCCGATAACGATGAGTTTAAGATAACAAGTTTATCATTCTCTATTATATTAATAAAGGTGTAATATTTTTTCAGTTCAGAAATTAAAGAATTTACACGGTCAGATTCTTTATTAAACAATGTAGTTATACCATAAAATACGGCATCGATATGAATTGATACACAAGTAACTAAAACAGATGGGAATAGATCAGGGGTATTTAAAAAGTCAAATTCAAGGGGTTTTTCGGTGGATGGAGAATCTCCTTTTGAGGTAATTACAACACCATTATTGCCGAATTCCGTATTGACTCCCAACGGCTTAAACAGTTCTGCCACTTTAACATCGCCCTGCAAGGTTTCTTGCCGTAATCCCTTCAGCAGCAGACTTCCCCCGGCACTCATGGCCAACATCTCGTACCAATAAGAAGCGGCGCTCCAATCGACGGATACAACAAAATGACACGGCTGGTACGACTGATGAGCGACGACGATGGTATTGCCATTGCGGATGGTTTCCACGCCAAACTGCTTCATTATTGCGAGGGTCATCTCAATATAGGGTTCCGAAACGGTTTCACCCTTTAGGGTCAGTTGCAGTCCCTCGTCCCACGTTGGCGCTGCGAGCAGCAGAGAGCTGACGAACTGGCTGCTCTGCGAGGCATCGAGGGTGACTCGGCCGCCTTGGAGTTTCTTTCCGCGGATTAAAAACGCTCGCAATGACGCAGGGGCAATGTCGGCGCCAAGTTGGCATAAGGCGTCGATCAACGGGGCCATGGGGCGTGCGCATAATCTCTCAGTTCCAGTCAAAATCCATTCGCCAGGTTGGCAAGCCAGATAGGTCAACATGAAACGAGCCACTGTACCAGCATCTTCGCAGTCAATCGTGAGCGGCTCCAGTGCGTCATGGTGATGCACTTGTTCAAGCAGGGCTTTCATCAACACGGTGTCATGTGCCTCAGAAAGATTGTCGATATCGGGTGTGAAACCGCCGTAGGAAGCGATCATCAGGGCGCGATTGCTTTCGCTCTTGCTACCTGGAAGTGTAACGGTCCCTTTTAGCGTCCTACTATTCATACATCATTTAAATGATCCATCAATTCACTGAGCGACTCGCGGATCACGGCGTCTGACACGAACCGGTCGCAAACCGGCTTTTCAATATCTCTCAGCAGGACAAAACCGTACTGTCCGTTAACATTTTTCTTGTCATGTTTCAGATAGGCCATAATAGGTTCTATGTCCTTCTGGGTAAAGCTCCATCCTGATTCTGAGAGCAGTATTTGCATCTTCAGCAGATAATCATCCAAAACCTCTTCGTCAAGTCCACACTCGCCAATCGAAAGCCATAAGGCACTCCACATCCCCACAGCCACCGCTTCACCATGAGTGAGCAGATTGTCGGTAGTCATCGAATAAGCTTCGATGGCATGCCCAACCGTATGCCCAAAGTTAAGGATGCGGCGTTTGCCATGGTCACGAAAATCCTGTTCGACGATTTCCTTTTTGATGCGACCGGCACGGAGAATGTATTGCTCGTAGTTGCTCTCATCCACTTTAAGCAGGTCCTCGTCAGCGACATAACCATACTTCACCATCTCGGCGATTCCCGAGAGCAGTTCCCTGTCGGACAAGGTACTGAGGAAAATCGGGTTAACGAGCACTTCTTCAGGTTCAGCGAAGGTGCCTATCTGGTTCTTTACGCCACCCAAGTCTACCCCGTTCTTTCCTCCGATGGAAGCGTCAACCATAGCCAGCAGCGTAGTGGGCACGTTAACAAAACGAATACCACGCTGATAACATGAAGCCACGAAACCGCCCATGTCGCTGATGGTGCCGCCTCCCAAGTTGACCAGCACCGATTGGCGATCGGCTTGGTTTTTCAATAAAGCCTTCCAAATCCGCCGCGCCGTCCCCAAGGTCTTATACCGCTCCCCTGCCTTGACGACTACTTCTACGGCTTGTTCGCAGTCCAGCCAGTGTTTCAACTCGGGAAGCCAGTACATGGCCACATTGGCGTCGGTCAGCACAAACACCTTGGAGGCCTCAGCCAGCATTTCTTTCAGCTCATCGTGTGTCATACGTCTTCAATTTCAATAATACGATCGTCGTCAGTCGCCCCAGCCTTGATGTTCACCCTAATATGATGGTTGGGCAGCAGTGGTTCTATCATCTCAGGCCATTCGATCAAGCAGAGGTTGCCGCTGTAAAAGTAATTCTCGAAGCCGATGTCGTAGGCTTCTTCCAATTTCTTGATGCGGTAAAAGTCGAAATGGTACACTGACTCGCCTTCTAGAGTGGCATATTCATTCACAATGGCAAAGGTGGGGCTGTTGACTTCGTCTGTAACGCCCATACGGTGGCACAGGTTCTTGATCAGCGTGGTCTTTCCGGCACCCATTGAACCGTAAAAGGCAATGACATCAGCCTCGTCACGCAGGGCAATCAGATAGTCAGACACCTCCGTGAGGGCTTCCACACCGTGGATATGGAATTCTTTTTTCATCGTTTTGAAGATAGGGCTATGACCGGAATCAGCATCTCGTTCATGGAGATACCGCCGTGTTGGAAGGTGTTGCGATAATAGCTGACGTAATAGTTATAGTTGTTAGGATAAGCGAAGAAATCGCCGGAACCAGCAAAAACGTATGTAGTGCTAAGATTTAGACGAGGCAGGCAAACCATCTCTGGGGCTTTCACTTCGAACACTTCCTTAGAATTGTATTTGAGGTTTTTGCCGTACTTGTAGCGGAGGTTAGTATTGACTTCACGGTCGCCCAGAATTTTGACGGGGTTTTTGACGTAAGTGGAGCCATGGTCGGTGGTAACCACCATATTGCAACCCTTATCAGCGATAAAGCGCATCATGTCGAGCAGGCTGGAGTGTTCAAACCACGAATACATGAGCGAGCGGTAGGCTTCCTCGTCATCGGCCAGTTCTCGGATAATCTCCATCTCGGTACGGGCGTGCGAGAGCATGTCGACAAAGTTGTACACGATGATGTTGATCTTATTCTGCATCAAGTTCGACATTTGCTCGTAAAGTTTCTTTCCTGCTTGGAGGTTCAGCACCTTGTTGTAGGAATATTTGATGTTTTTTCCGTAGCGTTTCAGCTGTTCGCCAAAGAGTTCACCCTCGAATTGGTTCTTGGTGCCCTCCTCATCCTCATCGACCCACCATTTGGGGTAACGGCGACGGATTTCAAGGGGCATCAGTCCAGCAAAAAGGGAGTTGCGAGCGTATTGCGTAGAGGTGGGCAGAATGCTATAGTACACATCGTCGGCATCTACGCGGAAGTAGTTCTCGAGGATGGGTTGAATGGCCTTCCACTGGTCGTAGCGTAGGTTATCGATTACAATGAAGAACAGCGGCTTATTGTCGTCTGTTAGCCGTGGCAGCAGTTTCTCGCGAACGAGGGTATGCGACATCACAGGCTTGTCGGCTTTGCCTTGAATCCAGTCGATGTAATTGCGTTCCACGAAGCGTGTAAAGAGCGCGTCTGCCTCTTGTTTTTGGTCGGCGAGAATCTGTTTGATGCCTTCGTCGCTTGATTTCTGGAGTTCCAGTTCCCAGCGGACGAGCTTCTTGTAAAGTGCAATCCATTCGTCATAGTTGAGGTTATTGCCCAGTTCCATGGCGATGTTACGGAACTCTTGCTGGTAGCTGAGGGTCGATTTTTCGTCGCGGAGCTTGCGATTCTCGAGGTTACGTTTGAGTGAAAGTAAAATCTGGTTGGGGTTGACCGGTTTGATGAGGTAGTCGGCGATATCGGAGCCAATGGCCGATTCCATGATAGTTTCCTCCTCGCTCTTGGTGATCATCACCACGGGGAGGTTGGGGAATTCGCGTTTGATAACTTCGAGGGCTTCTATGCCGCTCACGCCAGGCATCTGTTCGTCGAGGAACACGATGTCGAACGGGCGTTCGCGTACCAGGTCAATGGCGTCGGCGCCGCTATTGGCGGTGACCACCTCGTAGCCTTTTTGCTCGAGAAACATGATATGGGGCTTCAACAGGTCGATTTCGTCGTCAGCCCAGAGAATGATTGGTTTATCCATAGTTCAAGATTGATTCTTTTTTTAAGATTGAACGCAAAGATAGCATTAATATTGTACTTTTGCAACATGGAAACGAACAAGAAAAAAATCGTCAACGATCCGATCTATGGATTTGTGAGCATTCCTGACGAGTTGCATTTCGACATCATTGAGCATCCGCTGTTTCAGCGTCTGAGAAGGATCAAGCAGGTCAGCCTGACCAATTTGGTGTATCCTGGGGCGAACCACACCCGTTTCGCCCACAGTTTGGGAGCGATGCATCTTATGCGGAAGGCGATACAGTTGTTGAACGACAAAGGCCATGCCATCAGCAAAGAAGAGCTGGAGGCTGCTTCGTTGGCCATATTGCTGCACGACAGCGGTCACGGTCCGTTCTCGCACACTTTGGAAAGCAGCATTGTTGAGGGCATCTCGCACGAGGATTTGTCGCTCCTGATGATGGAGAAGTTCAACCGCATTCACGGAGGGAGGCTCGACCTAGCCATTGAGGTTTTCAAGGGACAATACCAGAAAGGATTTCTGGGCAAACTCATCTCGAGTCAGTTGGATGTGGACCGCATCGACTATTTGAAGCGCGACAGTTTTTTCACCGGTGTGGCGGAAGGCAATGTGAATGCCGAACGTCTTTTGGACATGATGGAGGTGGTGGGCAACGACCTGGCCATCGAGGCTAAGGGCATCTATTCGGTGGAGAGTTTCCTGGTATCGCGCCGCATCATGTATTGGCAGGTTTACATGCACAAGACCGTCCTGAGTGCCGAGTACATGCTGCGTGAGATTCTGAAGCGGGCACGGCTGATCAGCAAGGAGCGTTTATTGCCTGCCACCCCTGCCCTCACCTATTTTTTGAGGCACGAGGGGCCCTTCACGGCGAGTGATGACATGGACGAGTTGTTGACGGCTTTCGGGCAACTCGACGACTACGACGTTATGACTGCGGTGAAACTTTGGTCGAGCGACACCGACTTCGTGTTGCGCGAACTCTGCCAGCGACTCATCGACCGGCGTTTGTTCAGGATTGAGATGTCACAGGAGCCATTTGAGTCGGCCTACAAAGATGAGATTCTACAGGGCATTGCCAAGTTCTACGGTATTTCCATGTACGACGCCAGTTTCATGCTGCTTCAGGGTGTTTCATCGAACCACGCTTATCATCCTGGCAAGCCCGCCATCAACATTTTGTACAAGGATGGCAGCATCAGAGACATCAGCGAGGTCTCTGCCGAGTTGCATCTCGATGTGCTCACCCAGCCTACGGTGAGGCACTTCATTTGTTATCCGAAGGAGCTCAGGGTGCGACAATAAAAAAACTGGATGGGGCTCTCACAGCAGCATCCAGTCGGTCGAGATACAAATGAACCATTAGTATGCAACTAATGCTGATTTATGGATGCAAAGTTAAACAAGAATTTCAATACGTTTCATTGAAAAGATTGAAATTTTAGAACCATTTTTATTGAAACTTTAGGTACATCTGGATGATTTCGCTGTAGTGTTGGCGCATTTTCTTAGAAATGTCCTTGAAAAAATCGTGGTCCATGACGACACTGATGCGAATGAGAAGTCCCACGTCGAGACTGTCGCGATCGAAAATTTTATAAATACTGCTACGCTCCATGTGGATGGTTCGTGCGAGCCACGAAACGCTCCGGCCTTGGGCCTTGAGCTCCTTTTTGATCATGTTGCCGAGGTGAATTGTTTGGTTTTCCATTTGTGTCAAAATTTGAATATCGACACAAAAATAGGAATTATTTCAATAATACAAACAATTTTTGAAAAATAATTTTAAAAAAGGTATTTTTTTAATCTTATACCTTATATAATATATATACTGTTAATCTTTAAGAAATAAAACAGTTACACTTCAAAACTTAAACCGTCGTATGCTAGACACATGTTATCAGGCAATTCTGCATTGACATCTACCGTCTTCCCGATATGATGGCTACAGTGGGTGAACCAAGCTTTCTTGACATGAAGTTGTTGGGCCATCTCAACGGCTTGCTGAAGATTGATATGGGAGTAGTGAGGTACTCGGCCCAAGGCTTCGATGATGATGTATTCAACGCCTTGAAGTTTCGACATCAGATGCTGGCTTACCTCGCTCAGGTCGGTGACGTATGCAAATTTGCCAATACGGAAGGCATAGCAGGTCAGCGTATAATGCTTCATCTTGATAGGCTCCACGTGAAGGTCACCGAAGTCGAAAGGCGTCTCGTCAATTAAATGGACGTCGTAGGTAGGTGCCCCGGGATAGAGATGTTCCTTGAAAGCATACGAGAACTCACGCTTGATTTCAGGCAAGGCCGATTTGTCGACAAACAGTGGCATTGGCTTGTTGCCTTGGCTGAAAATAAAGGGGCGCACATCGTCGAGGCCGCCGATATGATCCTTATGTTCATGGGTGATGAACACCCCATCCAGATGGTCGATACCCTCACGGAGCATCTGCATCCGGAAGTCGGGGCCCGCGTCGACCGCCACGGTCACCTTGTCGGTGCGGATCAAAATGGACGTCCGTGTCCGCTTGTCGCGAGGGTCCTTCGACCTACACACCGGGCATTGACACCCGATGACCGGAACGCCTTGCGAAGTACCGCTGCCTAAAACCGTAATCAGCATTTCTAAAAATTTGCGCAAAATTAACATTATTAAATAAGAAATCGCTATTTTTGCCGAATTAATTCTTCGCCAGCCCATGTTCGACAAACTGAGATATAGAATCCTTAACCGCTCCATCAGACAGTTCATCGCGGAGAAAAACGGATGCCGCATGCCCGACCTTGAGAAGCTCAGCTCTGTCATCATCATCCTGGAGGACCTCGACAAGCAGACGGTTCGTGACATCGAAGAACGCATCAAGTCGCTGTTCGGCATCGGCCGGATCAGGTTCATCATCATCACCGAGAAAGCCTCCGATAACGTACTGCTCAGCGACCAATACTGCGAGGTAACCACAAAGGACTTCGGGTTCATGAAAGTGCTCAAGGCGGAAAAACAGGAAGAGGTCCGCAAGCTTCCCATGACCCACCTCATCGTCAACATGGCCAAAAAGCACATCGACATCGCCGACTACCTCGCCACCCTCCCCCACGCTAACTTCAGGGTTAGCATGACGAAGAGCGACCACTACGGCATATACGACCTCATCATCGACAGTGGGAGCAACACTGATCCCGTGAAGGATATTGAGGCGTTGCATAAATATTTAATGGCGCTGACGGGGAAGTGAGCTGAGTTAAGAGTTAAGAGTTAAAAGTTAAGACATGGAAAACATATTTAGAGGAACAGGTATTGCGCTGATAACGCCGTTTAACGGGGATTTTTCCGTTGACTTTGAGGCGCTGGAACGCATCGTCAACCACGTCATCAACAACGGCGCCGATTTCTTGGTGGCTCTTGGGACCACCTCAGAGGCCCCTACCCTCACTGCCGATGAAAAGAATCGCGTTGTTGGCACTATCCTGAAGGTCAATGCGGGCCGTCTGCCCGTGTTGCTCGGCATGGGCGGCAACAACACCCAAGCCGTCATCGAGGCCATCAAAGCTCAGGACTTTTCCGGCATTCAGGGTATACTTAGCGTGGTGCCCTATTATAACAAACCCAACCAACGTGGCATGAAGGCCCACTTCGAAGCCATTGCCGACGCCAGTCCCGTACCCGTGGTGGTGTATAACGTGCCAGGCCGCGTGGGTGTGAACCTGCAAGCCGCCACCTGCGTAGAACTGGCCAAGCACCCCAACATCATCGCCGTAAAAGAAGCTTCGGGCAACCTCCAGCAGATCATGGAGATCCTACGCGACAAGCCAGCCGACTTCGATGTGCTCTCGGGCGATGACGGCATCACCCAACCCCTGATGGCTCTTGGCGCCACGGGCGTGATTTCTGTAGCAGCCAACGCTTACACCAAACCTTTCAGCCAGATGATGCATGCCGTGAAAGAAGGCCGAACCGAAGAGGCGCTCAAGTTACACTACGCCATGATGCGTATGAACCAACTCATCTTTGCCGACGGTAACCCTGCCGGTATCAAATGCCTCATGAACCTGATGGGTCTCTGCAAGAATGTGCTGCGCCTTCCTCTGGTTCCTGTCAATGAGAAAGTACAGCAAGATATTGAAAACGAATACAATAGCAACATTATACTAAAATGAAAAGAAATTTATTCATCGCGCTTTTTCTCCTGCTCGCCACAGCAGTGTTCGCGCAGAAAAACGATTTGAATCAACTCATGCAAGAACGCAATGAGTATTATTTTACTTTCGAACTGAACGGCAACGACGACTTGCAGCAGATCGCCCATACGATCTCTGTAGACCGTGTCGACGGCAACGTTGTGACCGCGTACGCCAACAACGAGGAATTCGCCAACTTCCAGAAGCTCGGTTACAGCGTCACCCTCCAGACACCACCCTCGATGCTCGAAAAAGCCGAGATGTGGAATGGCAGCAACCGCGCCGCATACGACTGGGATCAATATCCCACCTACACCGCCTACGAGGACATGATGTTCCAGTTCGCTACCGACCATCCTGACATGTGTGAGATCATCACTCTCGGTACGCTGGCCAGCGGGCGCAAGATTATGATCGCCCACATCAACTACGGCACTGGTGAAGGCAAGCCGAAGTTCCTCTACACCTCCACTATCCACGGCGACGAGACCACCGGCTGGATGCTGATGCTCCGCTTGATCGACTATATTCTGGAGAACCCCACCCTTCCCGAGTGTGCCAATGTTCTTGAGAATATTGACCTCTACATCGGACCCAATACCAACCCCGACGGCACCTACCACGGCGGCAACAACACCGTGAACGGTGCCACGCGTGCCAATGCCAACGGAATCGACATGAACCGCAACTATGCCGACCCCCACGGAGGGCCGCACCCTGACGGTCACGAGTACCAACTGGAGACCCAATGGTTCATGCAGTTTGCCCAAGACAATGACTTTGTGATGGGTGCCAATTACCACGGCGGTGCCGAAGTGATGAACTATCCCTGGGACAACACCTACACGCTTCATGCCGATGATGCCTGGTACCAGCTCATCAGCCACGAATACGCCGACCTTTGCCATACAGTCCAATCCAATTACATGACCGACTACAACAACGGCGTTACCAACGGTGCCCAATGGTATATGATTGGCGGTGGCCGTCAGGATTATATGAACGGCTACGCCCAGTGTCGTGAGCTGACCATCGAATGCTCCAACACCAAATGCCCCAACGCCAGCCAGATGCCCAGCTTCTGGAACATCAACAAGAACTCACTGTTCGCCTTCATGAACCAGTGCATCTACGGCATCCATGGCACTGTGATCGACCAGAACACCCAGCAGCCACTTGAAGCCACCATCACCATCACTGGGCACGATGACGACTATTCTGTTGTGAAGAGCCATCTTCCTGAAGGTGACTTCCATCGTCCCATCAAGGCTGGCACCTACACGCTGACCTTTATCGCCAATGGCTATCAGCCTCATCAAGAAACCGTCACCATAGCCGACGGAGAAACCATCGAACTGAACGTGCAACTCGAAGCCGGAGAGGGCTTACTTCCCGACTTCTCCGCCAGCACCGTCGCTGTCTCCTTAGGTGGCACCGTCAACTTCACCGACCAGACCTGGGGTGCTAACCTTGTGAGCTGGGAATGGACCTTCGAAGGAGGCACTCCGTCCACCTCAACTGTCCAGAACCCCACCGGCATCCGATATAACGAAGTCGGCGAATACGATGTCACTTTAGCGGTCACCAACGCCAACGGCCAGACCGAGACTGTCACCAAGCACAACTTTATCAGCGTGACCGAGTCATACAACATGCAAAGCACCACCATCACCACATGCAGTGCCCTGTTCTATGACGATGGCGGTCCGAATATGAACTATGGCAACAGCATGGATGTGACCATGATCTTCCTTCCTGCCACCGCAGGTGCCAGCCTTGAAGCCATCTTCAACTCCTTCGACACCGAGAACAACTACGATTACCTATACATCTACGACGGTAGCAGCACCAACGCTCCCCTGATTGGCGAATACTGCGGATCCGCCAGTCCTGGCACAGTGACGGCCACCAATGCCGAAGGTGCCCTGACCTTCCGCTTCCACTCCGACAGCAGCGTAGCCAAATCAGGCTGGGAAGCCGTCGTGCGTTGCACAGGGATCACCTACGATCCCCTTGTGTTGGAAGTCATTGCCGAACCGAGTTCCATCCAGGAAGGCGAATCAACCCAACTGAAAGTTAGCGTTACCGGAGGCGATGGCAACTATAGCTATCTATGGGAGCCTGCTGAGACACTCGACAACCCCTACACCGACGACCCCGTAGCCACTCCGACTGAGCCTGAGACCACCTATAGAGTCACCGTCACCGACGGCCAAGGCAGCGTCGAAACTGGCGAAGTCACCGTCACCATCATCAACTGGGCGGTTAACGAGGATGGTCTTAGCAACCTGAAGGTGTTCCCCAACCCCACCAAGGGCGTCATCCGCATCGAGGGCATCCAGAGTGCAACCAGCTATAGGCTTTTCAACAGCACTGGACAAGTCATCCTCCAAGGCGTGGCTGAAGGCGACCTCCGCATCGAGCCCAACCTGAGTCAAGGGGTCTATTTCATGGAACTCTCCAACAGCTTGGGCGTTTCAACCCGGAAAATCGTTGTCGAATAACAAAAAAAGTAGTATTTTTGCCGCATGTTTTATCGCAGGCTCATTATAGGGATTTTGTTTTGTCTGATTTGCTGTACTTCGTGCAACGAATTCGGCCGTATGCTCAAGAGCACCGACAACGAGATGAAGTACGAGGTGGCCATGGACTACTATGACCGCAAGGACTATAACCATGCGCTTCAGCTTTTCGACCTGCTGAGCAACGCATTCCGCAACACACCTCGTGGCGAGATGATCACCTATCGCACTGCCATGTGCTATTATCTGACCTACGACTATGAAATTGCAGCTTATTACTTCAACAAGTTCGTCAACACCTATCCCTTTTCCAAGGACGCTGAGAAAGCTGCGTTCATGAACGCCTATTGCAGTTACAAGACCTCGCCGCAGATTACCCTAGACCAGAAGAACACGGAGATGGCCATCAGCAACATCCAGTCGTACATGGAGCATTACCCTGAAGGCGACAGCATACCAAGAGCCAAGGAGTTGCTGGCGGATCTCAACAACAAGCTTGAGGAGAAAGACTACAACATCTGTATTCTCTATTACCGTATGGAGAATTACAATGCTGCCATCACTTGCTTCGAAAACCTGCTGAAGAAATATCCGAACACCACGCACCGTGAGGAAATCCTCAGCGACATGGCTAAGACCTATTACGACTATGCGGAGAACAGTGTTCCCGAGAAACAAAAAGAACGCTATGAGGCCTGCATCGAGCGTTACAACACGCTCAACTACCTCTATCCAGAGAGTACGTACCTTAAAGAAGCCGCTCAGGTGGCTGACAAAGCAAGAAAGAAATTAGAAAACTTACATTAAAGAATACCATGGATTTCAAAAAAATCAGAACCGAAACGACGGTGGTTACCCGTCAGAAAGACCAGTTTTACAAAGGCACAGGCAACATCTACGAGACCGTGGCCATTTTGACCAAGCGAGCCAACCAGATCGCCGCCGAGATGAAAGAAGAGCTCAACAAGAAGATTGAGGAGTTCGCCACCAACAACGACAGCCTTGAGGAAGTGTTCGAGAACCGCGAACAGATCGAAATCGCCAAGTTCTACGAGCGCTTGCCCAAACCCACCCTCATCGCCATCCACGAATTTCTCCACGACGAGATCTACTATCGCAACCCGAACAAGGACAACCAGGACGATTTCTAAAGCATGAAAAGACTTCTCGTATCCATCATAGCAGCCGTTTGCATGTTCCTCACGAACATGGTAGCCGCCCAGGAGATGAAATGCGACATCCGCATCAACTCCAGCCAAGTGGCAGGCACCGACAAGACCGTGTTCCAGAACCTGCAGACGGCCTTGTATGAGTTCATCAACAACACGAAGTGGACCAACATCAACTTCAAGACTGCCGAGAAAATTGAGTGCTCCATCTCCATCACCATCAAGGAACGCACCGATTCGAACACTTTCTCCGGCGAACTCAACATGGCGTTGCGCCGTCCTTGTTACAAGGCCAGCTACACCACTCCGATGCTCAACTATGTGGATCAGAAGTTCACCTTTGAATACACTGACGGCCAGCCGTTGGACTTCAGTCTGAGCACACACATGTCGGACCTGACGTCCACCATCGCATTCTATGTGTATATGTTTCTTGGGCTCGACTTCGACAGTTTCTCGCAGAACGGCGGCTCGCCCTTCTTTGAAGCGGCTCAACAGATCGTGAACAATGCACAGAGCTCCTCTCAGCAAGGATGGAAGGCCTTTGACGGCAACAAGAACCGCTACTGGATGGTAGAGAACATGACCAACAACAGCTATGCTCCGCTCCATCAGTTCTTCTATGAATACCATCGCCTTGGCCTTGATGTGATGTCGGAGAAGCCCGATGAGGGTCGCGCCGCTATTCTCCGTTCGCTGGGCTACTTGCAAGCCGTTCACGCCAGTTACCCCACTTGTTTCTTCCTTCAACTCATCGTGGAAGCCAAACGCGACGAGATTGTCAACGTGTTTAGTCAAGGCAGCCAACAGGAAAAGACCCAAGCCACCAACATCATGAAGGAGATTGACCCAGCCCAGTCATCCATTTACGACGCCATCCTTCAAGGCGGGAAGAAATAACCATCCTGCCCTATGCTTCAGCACCTCCACATCACGAACTATGCCCTCATTGAGGACTTGTCGGTCGACTTCACCGATGGATTCAGCGTGATTACCGGCGAGACCGGTGCGGGAAAGTCCATCCTACTGGGTGCCTTGGGATTTGTACTGGGCGACCGCGCCGACACCGGTGTCCTATTCGACAAGGACAAGAAATGTGTGGTGGAAGCCTGTTTTAAACTGAACAGTGACGGTTTGAGGCCTATTTTCGAGGCTAACGACCTCGATTACGACACTGACTGCATCCTGCGCCGCGAACTCACCCCCCAGAAGAAAAGCCGCGCCTTTGTCAACGACACCCCCGTGACCCTACAAGTCATGAAGGAGATCGGCAGCCAACTGGTCGATATCCATTCGCAACACGACTCGCTGCTACTCACCGACGTGGGGTTCCAACTGCATCTATTGGACGAGATCGCACAAAACAACGAACTGCTGGCCCAGTATAAGCTGGAATTTGCGCAATACAATGTTCTGTGCCACCGTCTGAACGAGCTTCAAACCATGGCGGAGAAAAACATCGCCGAGAACGACTATCTCAAATTTCAACTCGACGAGTTGGTAAAGGCACAACTCCAACAAAACGAATACACCGAGATGGAGCAAAGCCTCAACGTGATGGAGAATGCTGAGGAGATCAAGACCCTACTCGTCAATGCGGACGTATTATTGGAGAACGCCGACAGTGCCATCCTGCCCCAACTCAATGAATTAAGTTCTGCCTTGCACCGACTTGGGCAACTGCTTCCTCAGACGGGAGAGCTGCAGCAGCGCGTGGAAAGCGCCCAGGTGGAGTTGAAAGACATCGCCTACGATTTGGAACGTCTTCAAGACGACACCCAGTTCGATGAGGAGCGGATGCAGGAACTTCAAGAGCGGATGGACTTGCTCAACCGGCTGATGATGAAGCATCACGTGAAGGAGTTTGACGAGTTGATCTCGTTGCGTGATGAGCTTGAAGCCAAGGTGAATGCCTTCGAGAACATCGACAAGGACATTGAACAGACCGAGAAAGCCTTGAAAACGCAGACCAAGTTGCTTAACTCTTTGGGCGCAATACTCCATTCACAACGCGAGAAGGCCGCCAAGAGTTTCAGTGCCGATGTCACCCAGTTGGCACGTCAATTATCCATGCCCCACGCCGAGTTCCGAATCATGCTGGAACCTTTGACCACATTCAGTTCCACTGGATTGGATCAAGTGCATTTCCTATTCTCCGCCAACAAAGGCGTCGATGTGGCCGAGCTCAGCAAGGTAGCCTCAGGCGGTGAATTGTCGAGGCTGATGCTCTCCATCAAGAGCGTGGTGTCGCAGCATAACTACATCCCCACCTTGATTTTCGACGAGATCGACACCGGGGTATCGGGTGAAGTGGCAGCCAAAATTGGTAGCATCATGCAAGGTATGGGCAGATCGTTACAGCTCATCTCTATTACCCACCTACCCCAGGTTGCCAGTAAGGCACAGCATCATTTCTTCATCTACAAAGACAATGAAGGTCAAAGGACCCAATCCCATATCAGGTTGTTGAAAGCTGAGGAGCGTGTCACCGAGATTGCCAAGATGCTCAGCAACGACAAGGTTACGCCGGAGGCGTTAAAAGCTGCAGAAGTACTGTTGGAGTTGCATCCCCTCCGGGGATGCTAGCTCTGTAGGAAAGGATTTATTCTCTACAAAGCTATCATCCGCCTTTGGCGGATGACCATTTTCTCGTCATCGTTTTTCCATCCGAAGTAGCGTATCTCAACAGATAGGTTCCGGGCTTCCAGGCCTTGGAATTCATGGAAGAAACCTGACCAGAATAGACCTGCTGTCCCAGCATGTTAAAGACCGTCACGGTGGTAAACTCATTGTCGAAAAGTTCTTCCACCGAGGTCACGGTCACTGTGGCGTAATCCAGTTCGGGATCATCAAGATTCGGAGCCGGCTCTGAAGGGGCTGGGGCACCTCCGCCGCCCATGTACTCGCCCACCACGCGATAATAATAGGTTCCAGGGGCAACCTCATCAAAATAATCCGTCACATCAA
>JAILBC010000118.1 GCA_024681295.1 Bacteroidales bacterium | reverse complement strand
CGAAGTTAGTCACTTTGTTCACGGTGTTGGCCATTGTCATCTCGCTCATGGGAGTGTTCGGCTTGGTGATGTTCGAGACGGAGCATCGGCGCAAGGAAATCGGCATCCGCCGTGTGCATGGTGCCACGGTGGAGCAGATTTTGGCGATGTTCAATTCGCGCTTCGTAAAAGTTGTGCTGGTGTGCTTCGTCATCGCCATGCCCCTCAGCATTGTCATCATGCGGCGCTATTTGGAAGGCTTCGCCTATCAGGTGCCATTGCATGTTTGGGTGTTTGCCCTTGCGCTGTTGGCTGTCTTGGGACTCACGATTGCGGTGGTCACCTTGCGCAGTTTGCGGGCGGCTACGATGAATCCGGTGAAATCGCTGCGGACGGAATAATTATGAAAAGCTACTTGAAATTTCTCTCCAGAAACAAACTCTACACCGCGATAGAGTTCCTAGGTCTCAGCGTGGCGCTGGCGTTTGTCATCATCAGCTTCTGCTATGTGGTGCAGCAATATGGCGTGACGCGCGAGAACCCCGACCGTGAGCGAATTTACGCAGTCGGCACCAAGGATATGAACAATTCCTACGGCACCAAAAGTGTCATCGACGGCAAACTGCCCGAAGTGGAATGCGTGACCCATTTCCAGTTTATCAGCGACCAGCTGATCAGCGTGGGCGAACAGAACTTTATCGGAAATACTTTGGTTTGCGACGAGGAGTTCTTCACTATCTTCCCTGTGAAGTTCAAGGAAGGTGGCTCCGAACTCTGCTCGCACAACACAACGCCGCGTTTATCTCCGAAAAATTAGCCCGACAGCTAAACTTCAATCCGATGAGCCGTCAGCTGATAACGGGTGACGACACGCTCAACATCGTGGGCATCATTGCCGACAAAGGCAGTTTGCTGCTTCCCGACTTCGATGTGGTGTATAACTATGATAAGGCGAGTTCGTCCTATTTGAAAATGTATCGCAAGAATGCCTTCACTTGGTTTACCAATATCGGCACTTTCATCAAGGTGCGGCCCGATGTGAACCGCGATGAGCTGGCGGAAAAGCTGAAGGCTCTTTACACCGAGTCGTTCCAGAAATCGTACGACGAAGCTGCGTTAGTGCGTATGGACGAGCTGTTTTTCAGCGATTATCATACTGGTTTACAGAAAGGCGACCGCTCCATGCTGCGCACGATGATTATCATCGGCTTGTTGCTGCTTGTCTCAGCCTTGCTGAATTACATTAATCTAAACGTCGCCTTGATTGGGAAACGCGCCAAGGAGATGGCATCACGGAGACTCCTCGGGGCTCAACGCTCCGACATCGTCTGGAAATTTCTCGGCGAGTCGATGATGTTCACAATCGGATGTTTTGTGGTGGGGCTGCTCATCGCCAATGCCCTCACTCCGACAGTCAACCGGCTGTTGCATTCGGATGTGGCTATCTCAATCCCACTGATAATACATTATATCGCGGCTTATCTGCTTATAATAGTGGTGGTGTCGTTGATTGCCGGTGTGCTTCCGGCGATTATCATCGCAAAGGCTCAGCCCATCAACGTGGTGCGCGGTACTTTCCGTTTCCGCAACCGCACAGTGCTGTCGAAAGTTTTTATCGTGGTGCAGAATGTCATCACCATCGTGTTGATTGCCATCGTGTTGACAATGGAGCTACAGATGTATCACATGGAAAACCGTGATATGGGCTTGAACCTGAAAAACCTGTATTTCCTGAGCTCAGAACTCGACGTAACCACCGAGAAAGAGGCTATGGTCGAGGATCTGCGAGCCTTGCCATGCGTCAAAGAACTGGCTTCGTCAGATCACATCCCTGGAGTGGTACGGATGGCATTCGGCTTGGGCAAACTTCACGAGACTGAGAAAAACACCATGGTGCCGATTCTGCAATGCGACACTGCAGCATTCCGAATGTTTGGCTTTGAGGTGAAAGAAAAGTTCTTGGAGCCAGATAAACACACGTTTTGGATTACAGAAACAACAGCTGCCGGCATGACTGGCTTGCCTTACGGCAATAATAATTTCGACACCATCAAGATGTGGCAGGATAACTATGTTGGCAATGATGTGTGCGGCGTCATCAGCGACTTCAAGATGCGTAACGCCTTGCATGCCACCGATGAGGATTACGTGCTTGTGTTTGGCAACGAAGATTGGGATCCGCAAAGATCTTTGCTGATGGAGATTGTAGGCGACCATAAGGAGGTAAAACGAGCCATCGACGCTATTTACAAGAAACATAGCGAAAATGTGTTTGGCACCTATTTGGAGCCTGACTTCAACGATTTCGTGGAGGATGTCATTGCCGCTCAATATGGTTCTACTCGTCGTCAGATGCGCCTCATCGAACTGATAATGGCTGTCTCGGTCATCCTCTCGTTGCTCGGCCTCGTGGCTATGAGCACCCATTTTGCCTCCGAGCGCGAGAAGACCATCGCCGTCCGCAAGGTGTTTGGCGGCACGATGCAGAGTGAGATTCGCCGCAATCTGAAGGAATACATCATCATGATTCTTATCGCTAATGTCATAGCCATTCCGATAGCAGTTTGGGTGTGCGGGCGTTATTTGGAGGACTTCGTCTATCGCATCGACCTGCATCCCTGGATCTTCGTGGTGACGGTAGTGCTGTCGTTCGTCATCGTCATCGCCATCGGCTCGGTGCTTTGGCAGATCGTCTCCGTGGCGAGGGTGAACCCAGTGATGGCGTTGAAGAAGGAGTGACGATTAGGCGAATAGCGCATCGCCTTTCACCTGCCGGGAAATCTTTCGTGCGTACATGTTATCCAATAGCCCATTTGGAGTGATAAACGCTGGCAGCAACGACTTCCGGGTTTTGGTAGCCTTTCGGAAGATACGCATTCTGCGCGCGAGTTGGTTGTCATAGTTTTTTGTGATTTCATACTCGTCACGAGCGTATTTCATCTCGCAGATGCTGATGCAACGATCGGATCGGTCGATGAGTAGGTCGATTTGCGTTCCGTGCTTTAGGTCTTCATCCAGATCTTCAGACATGTTTTTGGGAGGCTGGTAGAACCACGAACAAGGTTTGTTGATGGTGCCGTCGATGCCCAAAGCTTGAACAATCTGATCCAAATGGTTAAGGCACACGATTTCAAAGGCATAGCCGCACCAACTTTCATAGAGGGTGGTGGCTTGCATCTTTTGCCAATAACCTTTCAGGTAACTACCCGAGTCGCCCATGAAGCGGAAGTGAAAGAGTGTGAAGGGGTCGATCAGTTGGTACAACATGTCCTTCTTGCTCTTTTTGAAGGGAATATAACTTCGGATAAAAGAGCATTCTTCGAGTTCTTTAAGTAGGCGTGTCAGGTTCCCGTTGTTAGTTTGGTGGGCTGCCTCTATGATTTCTTGTCGCGTCATGCCCATCCCTTTCTTTTCGAGCGCGGTCACTACGGCGATATGGTTTTCGGCTTTCTTGAAAAGAGATTTGAAGATTTTTTCGAACTCGTTCACCATTTCACCACCTCTTGTGAAGCAGAGCGATTCGATGTTTTGTGCAACGCTCTTGTCCTGCTCGAAAAGAGACAGATAGTAAGCCACACCGCCAACCGCCATATAGCTTTCGATGATTTCTTGGCGTTCGTACAAGAAGCCTTGCGACTTGAAATATTGTTCTGTCTCGCCCAAAGTGAACGGCGAAAGGAGCATGGTGTGTGTGGCACGGTTGTGCAGGCCGCCTTTCGAGTTGACCACCTTGTTGAGCATCCAAGTGGTAGCACTACCGCATACGACGAGTTTAATGTCGTTGCGGTAAGCGGCCCAGTCATTCCAGAAATGCTCCAAGGCGCTCACAAACTTGGAACCTCTTGTGTCGAACCAAGGCAGTTCGTCAAAGAACAGGATTTTAGGGCCTTCTTCGACCTCGTGCTCAATGAAAGTCTCGAGCTGATGGAAAGCTTGGGTCCATGTCTTAGGTTTTTCAGAGGCCGTTGTATAGTTGTTTAGGGCATAATGGTAGTTTTCCAGCTGTTCTTTGGTGTTGGCGTTTTCTTTGCCTGTCATCCTGAAGGCAAACTTTCCTTCAAACAGCTCTTTCACAAGGAAAGTCTTGCCGACACGGCGTCTGCCATAGATGGCGATGAACTCTGATTTTCCGCTTGCGAGATATTTCTCCAGCTTAGTGATTTGCTCTTTGCGACCGATGATGTTGTATTTCATACTTGATGAATTTTGGCGCAAACCTTAGATTTGCAGCGTGATTTTCTGCAAGCAGGTTTGCAAGTGCAAAAATAGTAACTTTGCAACAACTAACAGCGAGTTATGAATAATAAAAACGGAAATAATAAATAGAATGTTTAACCAAGGAC
>JAILBC010000111.1 GCA_024681295.1 Bacteroidales bacterium | reverse complement strand
CGCCAACTGGGAAGCCAAGAACGAAGGCAAGCGCGTTGAAGAAAGCAACCTTTACGTGAAAGAGATTTGGGTCGACGAAGGCCGTACGCTGAAGCGCATCCAGGCCGCCCCTCACGGACGTGCATTCCACATCCGCAAGCGCTCGAACCACGTCACGATCATTGTTGACAGCAGAATTGCAAACGATGCTAACGAAGAATAATTGGAGAATAAAAAGATTTGAATAATGGGACAAAAAACTAATCCTATAGGTCTTAGATTGGGAGTCATCAGAGGATGGGATTCCAATTGGTATGGCGGAAAAGACTTTTCGGCCAAGCTCGTCGAGGATGACAAGATTCGCAAGTATCTGAACGCCCGTCTCGGCAAAGCCGGCATCTCAAAGATCGCCATCGAACGTTCCTTGAAATATGTCACTGTCACCATCTTCACCGCTCGTCCGGGTATGATCATCGGCAAGGGTGGCGAGGAAGTCGACAAGCTGAAGAAAGAACTGGTGAAGCTCACCGGCAAGGAAATCCAAATCAACATCAACGAGATCAAGAGACCTGAGCTCGACGCCTACATCGTGGCTAGCACCATCGCCAAGCAGATTGAAGGCCGCGTGTCGTACCGCCGCGCCATCAAGACCGCTTCGTTCAGCACCATGAGAATGGGTGCCGAAGGCATCAAGATCTTGATTTCCGGTCGCGTCGGAGGTGCCGAAATCGCACGTTCCGAGTCGTACAAGGAAGGTCGTATCCCGCTGCACACGCTGCGCGCCGACATCGACTACTCCCTGGTGGAAGCCCATACCTCCTACGGCCGTCTCGGCATCAAGGTGTGGATCTGCAAAGGTGAAATCTATGGCAAGCCCGAACTGGTGCCCACCACCGTCAGCGCTCCTGCGAAGAAGCAAGCTGGCGCCCCGCGTCCTGCCGGTCGTGGTCCCCGCCGTGGCGAAGGAAAACGTAAATGATCGTGTAAATCTTTAAAAGTTGAATCGATATGTTACAACCTAAAAGACAAAAATACAGAAGGCCACAGAAAGGCAAGATGAAGGGCAACGCCCACCGCGGCCACGAACTTGCTTTCGGTTCTTTTGGAATCAAGACACTGGAAGAGGCCCTGATTACTGCTCGTCAGATTGAGGCCGCCCGTCAGGCCGTCACCCGTTACATGAAGCGTGAAGGCCAAATCTGGATCCGCATCTTCCCCGACAAACCCATCACCAAGAAGCCTTTGGACGTCCGTATGGGTAAAGGTAAGGGCGATCCCGAATACTTTGTAGCTCGTGTCACCCCGGGTCACATGCTGTTTGAGGCCGAAGGCGTGCCGTTGGCCATCGCCAAGGAGGCTCTCCGCCTGGCCGCCCAAAAGCTGCCCGTCACCACGAAGTTTGTTGTTAGAAGAGATTACGTCGAATAATTTGGAGGATACAGACAATGAAAAAGCAAGAAGCAATCAGAGAGATGAGCACCGCCGACCTGAACGACCGTTTGGACCAGGCCCGCGATCAGCTGGTGAAGATGAGACTGAACCACGCCGTTTCGCCGCTCGACAATCCCAATCAGATTCGTGAGACCCGCAAGAACATTGCCCGTTATCTGACCGAACTCAGAAGACGTGAACTTGAAGGTAATAAATAATTAAACGACGCAGATACAATGGAAAGAAATCTTAGAAAAGAAAGAATCGGCGTGGTCGTCAGCAACAAGATGCAGAAATCCATCGTCGTGGAGATCGAGCGTCGTGAGAAGCACCCGATTTACGGCAAGTTTATCAAGAAAACCAGCCGTTTTATGGCTCATGACGAGAAAGAAGAGTGCAACATCGGTGATACCGTGCGCATCATGGAAACTCGTCCGCTGAGTAAGAGAAAATGTTGGAGACTAGTAGAAATTATCGAAAGGGCTAAGTAATATGATACAACAGGAAACCAGACTCGCAGTAGCTGACAATAGCGGTGCAAAGGAAGTCCTCTGCATCAGAGTGTTGGGTGGAACCAAGAAGCGTTACGCCCACAC
>JAILBC010000005.1 GCA_024681295.1 Bacteroidales bacterium | reverse complement strand
TTGCTACTGAATACCATCGGTGTTAGTTTTTAGTTGTAAATATTCGGTGACTTTGGCGGAGCGTTGGGTGGGGATGCTGTCTTGTAGGCCGTTGAGAAATAGCTGAGGTTTTTGTTGGATCAGATTCTTGGCTTCGGCAATGATGACTTCCTCCATGGAAAGATGAAAAGTCTCGGCCCGTTGCTGTATGCCTTCAAGCCATTTTGGATTATTTCTGATATTCCGGATACAAGCTTCCTCCGCTTGGGTGATGTCTTCTTCATCATAGCATAACGCCAACAGGGCCTTTTGGCTGAAGCCGTTGCTCATTTTGTAGAGCTGGGTGGAACAGTACATCAGTAGCACCACATCGGCGTCCAGCAGCTCGTGGGCCAGGTTGACCTCCGAGGTGTTGTGGTGCAGGCTGTCGAAATGAATCGTGTTGTTGTAATACCAATAGGGGTAGTTGGCGAACATCGACTTGATGGAGATTTGGGCGCAGATGTTCCAATAATAGGAGTCGCCCACGACAATCATCTTGGGCTTGACGGCTCCAGGTACTTGCCGAACCTTCACATCGACGTAGTGCTGTGGCAGCCTTTTGAGGGGGCGGCACAGGTTTAGGAGCTCCTCCAGGTCGTAGTCGGGTTTGCGGTAAGGACCGATGGTGGGTGCCCCGATTTCCAGCTGGTTCATCGAAATGCCTTTTTTGGCTTCGATGTAGTGGAAGATGCTGTCGGCGGCATAGATGGCGGCGATGTTGCTCCAATGGGTGCCTTTTTGCGGAAACAACAGGAAGCTGG
Source organism: Bacteroidales bacterium (assembly GCA_024681295.1). Lineage (GTDB taxonomy): Bacteria > Bacteroidota > Bacteroidia > Bacteroidales > F082 > Limimorpha. The sequence goes on along the minus strand of JAILBC010000005.1, from coordinate 1,298 downwards.
CGGTATCCTTCATCTGAAGAAATAGCTGTTCAAGATTGATATGGTTGATTCCCAGCTGGTTGAAGCGTTCTTCGTAAGCATCGCGGGCGCTGAGTTGTTTGGGTCGTGTGGTGACGGTGTCGTCGGGCAGGAACTCGGGATAGATCAAATCCTTGCCGGGTGCTTGGCAGACAACTAAGGTGGTGCCGTAAGTCTCCAAGATGTTCTGGAGTTGCAAGAGCCTGAACGCTTCCTGGTCGAATTTCTCGGCCAGCTTCAGCGAATCCATTTTTTGGGAGTAGGTCCCGCCGTGGTAGTAGTCCTCCACAAACCATGGCTCATAGAGCCAACCTTCTTTTCCGAAGCGGAGGTTGGTCTTGTTGTGGGTTTTTTTATAGCAATCCCAAAGGTATTGGTTGTAGAGGCGGATCACGTTGGGACGGAAGCCGAAATGGTATTTGAGGTATTGCTCCGTGGCACGTTGGTACTTCCCGTTGCGGTAGTTTGCCAAGGTGCGTTTGGGTGGCTTGGTCTCAGGCATCACACCCGCCAAGGGACGCACATGTGGAAAATGAAGATGCTCCTGCACCATGGGCGCAAACGCCAACACTGCCAAGAGTGAAAACAAGATCAGCGTTGTTTTATCCTTTTTCATCTTCCATTTCCATTTTAAAAATGCAAAAGTATAAAATTATTACTTTTGTGCCCATGAAAATCACACCAATAGAACTCTTGTCCCCCGCGAAGGACGTGGAAGTAGGCATTGCGGCCATCAACCACGGTGCTGACGCGGTCTATATCGGGGGTCCCGCCTTCGGAGCTCGCGAGAAGGCGGGTAACTCCATAGTCGACATCGAGCGGCTCTGCCGTCATGCGGCTCTTTATGACGCCAAGGTCTACGTGACCCTGAACACCTTGCTCTACGAAGATGAGCTGGAACAGGCCCGTCAGATCGCCATCGACTGTTGGAATGCTGGCGTCGACGCCCTCATCGTGCAGGATATGAACCTGTTACGATTGGACCTGCCTCCGATTCCGGTGCATGCCAGCACGCAGTGCGACAATCTCACGGTGGAGAAGGTGAAGGCGCTCGAAGCCTCCGGCTTCTCGCAGGTGGTCCTGGGCCGTGAGCTGAGCATCGAGGAGATCCGTGAGATCCGTCGACAGACCACCGTGTCGTTGGAGTTCTTCGTACATGGTGCCTTGTGTGTGAGTCACAGCGGACAGTGTTTCCTGAGCCAGTATATCGGCAACCGCAGCGCCAACCGAGGTGCCTGCGCCCAGCCGTGCCGGCTGCCTTGGGACCTCCTCGACGAGGA
>JAILBC010000080.1 GCA_024681295.1 Bacteroidales bacterium | reverse complement strand
AGGGTCTGCCAAAGGAGATCCCATCGAGGTCGATAGGTTTATTAACGTCATCTCCAGTATCTGTGAAAGCATCGATCGATTGTTGGCTACTTTTAGGGCTCAGATCAATGCTGTGGTCAATAAATATGAAAGCAGGGAGGTCCCCACTTTGGATAAGGATTATCGAATGCTTCTTGAAAGCATCCAGTCGTTGGTGGGCTACAGCCGCATGCATGGTGACGATGAAAAGTTTCTGAGAAAAATCAGGGAACGTATCGACGATCTGGCCGAGTCGCTAGAAAACTACCAACTTCAAGTGATTGATTATTCAGAGGATACCTCTGCATGGTTCGAAAAAGTGTCCTCGCCCAATACACTTCAAACAAAAATGGTCTTCCCCGCCATTGTAAAAGACGGTGTAGCCGTGTTAATGGGAAAAGTGTTTGTTCCAGCGAATTAATCCATTGCCATATGAACGAAAACCTCAAAAAAATTGAACATGTCATCGGCATTGATCTCGGTCATGGCGAAACCTCAGCTGCCATTTGTTCCCTTCAATGGGATACCAGTGTCGAGCAGCTCGAGCCTGTGAAGGACCTGAAACTGTCAGGCAACAAGGCCGTCATTCCTTCGGCTATTACTTTTTTGGATGACGGTTCAGCCCGTGTGGGCGATTCGGCTTTTAATACTGAACTGCTGAAAAAAGCCAAGGTCCATGTCGGCTTCAAGCGGAAACCCGAGAACGTTTCCGGAGAGGCGGAGCAAACCATGATTCGCTTCATGAAGGAGGTGTATAATCGGATCAGATTCTCCTATGCAGGAATACTGACCGATGGCAACCACCTGGTCTATATCGCTACTCCTTCTGGTTGGGACAAAGACACCAAACAGCTGTATGTCAGAATGGCACAAATCGCAGGTCTGCCTACCCCTAACGACGGCGTCACTTCCGAGTCGCGCGCCGCTTTTGTGAAAGCCCAACACGATGCCACCCTTCTGCTAGGACGTTCGATGGACAAAGGTGCCATCGTTTTCGACATGGGCTCCTCGACGCTCGACTTTACTTATATGAATACAAGCGAGAGCCTTGACCATCCCATTGACAATGGATACAATTGCGGAGCCTCTTACGTTGAGAAAACCATCTTTGAGAAGCTGGAGAAAGAAAACGAATCCATCCGTCTCTTTGAGAGCAAATACCCTGAACTGAGAGATTATCTGCTTTTCGAAGTGAGGAAATTCAAAGAGGAAGTCTATACCAAACCCAACGAGAGAATCAGGAAGACTTACAATTTCGAGGATTTTATCGATGATGTGGAACTTGAGGACGAGAGATTCAAAATTGCCTTCATGCCAGGTGAACTGGACCAGGTCCTCGAAGAAGTGGGTTATATCGAATCTATTCGCAATGCGTTGGTCGATTTCAAGAATAATTATATTTCTGGCAAGCAGATTAATGGGGTTTTACTCACCGGAGGCGCCTCAAGGATGACCTTCATCAAAAAGCTGGTGTGCGACTGCTGGGGTTTGAAGGAAGACCAAGTACATTATGACATCGATCCGTCGCTTACCATCTCACGGGGTGTCGCTGAAGTGGCTCGTATGGATTTGAGAACAGGTGGCATGGAAAAAGGGCTGGAGCAAGAAATCAAGGATTTGGAAGATAGTGACGATATTTACAATACATTTGTTGATAAATTTAGCCTTGCTTACAAAGACGAACTCGCAACGCACGTCAAGTCGTCTCTGGAGAGATTCGCTTCTTCCGAAACGGACCTGAGCCTCAATGACCTCCAAGAATATCTCAATGCGGCTCCCAAACGGGCTGCGAATGCAATGACCATCAATGCAGCAAGAATTCTCCAAGACGCAGTCAAAACAAATCTGTCCCATGTGGAGGAAGTCGTCGAGGATATCTGCAAGCATTATTCGCAACAAGGAATGGATGTCAATGTCTCTTACAACGTCTCCATCCCACAACTCTCCTCCGTCGATGTGAATGGTTTGACGGACGCCGTCGTTGCCAATGTCATCTCTTCGGATGAAATAGGTCATTTCATCGGTACCGCGGGATTGGCTGTGGGAGGAGGCTTGATGGCTGCGCTGTTCTCGGGACCTGTCGCATGGATTACGGCCGGTAGCATATTGGCTTTCAGATGGCTTTTTGGTGAGAGCGACGAAGAAAGAAAGAAAAGATTGATGGCCGAGAAAATGATCAAAGTCGACAGAGAAAACAAGAAAAACGAGGTCCTTGCCGCGTTGGACCAGAAAATAACCGGCGTAGATGTTAAAATCAAGGAAGTTCTCAAGAACAATACAAAAATGAAACAGGCGGTGAAAAGCTGTGTCGCAAAAACCTTGCAAAGCTATCGTGAGAACCTGAAAGCCGCCAGAATCCTGATTGACTGATGAAAGAACTGACCACCATCGACCCCCAACTGGAGCCGGTAGCCAAAGTGCTTGCAGCCACTGCCGTTTCACAGTCTTTTTCGTTCTGCATGGAACGGAAATACCTCCAGAATATCCAGAAAGGCGAGCTGTTTACGCTCGACCCCAGCCCCGCCGCCACCGAGACTAATGTCGCGTGGATTTCCATCAAACAGATAGGACGGCCTCTGGGCGATTCATCGGACAGTTGCTTTTCCGCCATACAGAAAATCCTTTATGCCTGCTTTCTCCCTCAAGAGATGCAACTTCTCTTCTTGGTTGTCGGCAATAATAAGGAAAACCACTTGTATCTTGGCTTGAGGGCGATTGGGAGGGCAAATCCCCCCAAGAGCATGGTCCGAAATCTCAATGAGTTTTTGAAGGGCATTTGGCCGGGACTCGACACCACCATCGTGGAGGGCGCCGATGAAACCTTGAGCCAATTGCAAAAGAAACTTTCCGACCCCAAGGAAGGCATCGAAGACATCTATGCCTTCACTGGAATTCCTTCCATGGAATCGCAATACCAGTCCGTTTATCCGGTCACCATCGACAAAATGATGGCGGGCATGAACCGTAGCGAGAGTTATGCTTATCTGGTGGTTGCCGACCCCATTAGCGCCAACGATGCCGAAGACATGCTTTTCCAATGCCGAGAGATGAGCGGCCAGGCCGAGTCGCTCAAGTCAGTCAATGTGACCGAGGGCTCGTCGGAAGGCACAAGCCAATCCTATACCCAAGGCAGCAGCAGGTCTCACTCGGAATCATACAGCCAGTCGGTGTCGAAAAAAGATTTCTCTTACAACGAAACAGTGGGAATGATGGAAGACGGTCTGTCGGCAGCCTCCTCCGTATTCAGCATGGCGGGTGATGTGTTGAGAGGCTGCTCTGACACTGGAGGTAAGCTCGTCGCTAATTGCTCCAGATTTCTGGGAGGCAACTCGGTGTTCGACCTTATTGCCGAACTCATCCCCGCTAGGATGAGCCTCGAAGCCCTCCCCAGCGTCTCGGAAAGCCAAAGCACCAGCGACTCGGTGAGCGAAAGCGAATCGCAAACTACAGGCACCAGCGAGAGCAAATCCAAAAGCATCAGCCGTAATATCGTTGACAAGCATGTGGAACACGTGGCCGAACACCTGCGCCACCACGAACAGCGCCTTGAACAAGGAAAAGCCATCGGATTGTGGAAAGTGGGCGTTTATCTGATGGCGCAAAAGCCTTCCGACTTGGAAAGCGGCGCACTCCAACTGCGCTCCATTCTCAGCGGCCACGAATCCATCTTCGAGCCCATCCGAATTCATAACATCACCAACCTGATGGACAAGCTCGAAGATGACGAACATACCAAACTGGCACTGACCATAGGCCAGTTCAACTCCCCCGCCATCGGCATCAACACCGTGCAGGGGAAACCGTTCCAACATCCTCTGGGAGAGCATTACAACGAACTGAAAACCGTTCTCACCACCAAGGAACTCTCTTACTATATCAACTTCCCGCTGCGCTCCGTGCCTGGCATCAGCGTCGTTGACAGCTCCCCTGAGTTCAGCTTGAATCAACCGGCTTGCGACGGGGTGAGTTTCGGCAAACTTCTTTATGGTGGCTCGCTGACCAATATGGATTACAGTATTCCGGTGAAAAGCCTCTCGCGTCATGCCTTGCTGTCGGGCATCAACGGCACGGGCAAAACCAACACGGTCCAAGCCATGCTGAACGTGATCGGCGACCTGCCGTTCCTGGTGATTGAGCCCGCCAAGACCGAGTATGTGGATTGGGCACTGGAATACAACAAGTTGCATCCCGACAACCCCATCAGTGTGTATATTCCTGGATGTACT
>JAILBC010000062.1 GCA_024681295.1 Bacteroidales bacterium | reverse complement strand
TGGATATGTTGAACGCGATATTTTACGTCGGTTAGGTTCTGTTAAGGAAAGGTATTTCAATGAGATTGTAGACAAAACAATAGAGTCCATTTTCTAACGTCACAACTTTATTATTCTTTCTGCAGCACATTCACCGGATTAGTCCTTGCCGCTCTCAACGTCTGCCACAGCACTGAGCCGAAGGCCATCAACAAGGAAATAATCACCGCGAGGACAAAGACCCAACCATAGTTTTCGAGCTTGACGATAAAGCCCTCAAGATAACGCCGTGACGCCCACACTGCTATCGGCACACCGATAACGCAGGCCACAGCAACAGTCCCACGATGGCCAACATTTTCAGCGTTTTCAGGTCGCCATGCTTCAATTGCTTATTAGCCCCACCAAAGTCCTTAAAGAACAATTGGTCTAAGCGGGTCATGTCCAAGCGTTCGAAGAAGGCCTGACCGTACATGTCGGGATAAATCTCCTTGCAGACCTGCTCCACCTTGTCGTAAATCACCTGCGGATCGGTGCCTTCGGCAAACTTGACGAAAGAAATGGTCGTTCCGTAGCGGTCGTAAGGCATGTCCCAAGCGACCTTGTTGATGGGGTCGTGCTCATTGACAATCACATCCACAGGAGGAAACACCGTGTTGACGAAATCCTCAAGGACGCCGATGATGACATATTTATCAAGAATCAAGTCGATGGTTTGGCCCACCTTAAGGTCATATTTTCTTATGAGAGTTCAACCTCTTCGCCCTCGACCAGCATCGAAGGCGGGTTGGCCTCATTGCAATACCGAGCAGCCAGTTCCACTTCGGGCACACGGTCAGTCACCTCATCAACAAAAGCGTAGGTCAAACCGAGATAGCCAGGCATAACTGCCGATGATGATGACAAAGGACAAACTGACGGCCAAGCCCACCGCTTCAATGACGGTGTAAAGCTTGTTTCGGGAAAGGAATTTCAGGTAGCTGCTCATGATCATCAATTATTTTTCAACGACTTCACTGGATTCATCCTTGCCACACGGTTGCTGCTCAGCACGACCACTACGGTCACGATAAGCAAGACAGCCACTGCGCCAATGATGAAATAGAGTGGTGAGAGACTTACACGCATGGCAAAAAGTTCCAGCCATTTGTCAGACACGAAGTAGGCGATCGCTATACCGAACAAGGCGGCAATCAGGGCGAGTTTCAGCACATCCATCACAAACATCTTGATGATCTCGCTCACCATCGCGCCGTGTACCTTGCGGATGGCGACCTCCTTGCTGCGGCGGTTCGACTCGTCACGCACAAAGCCGATCAAACCCATCAAGGCAATGGCCAAAGCGAACAACGCTCCCATCATGAAAGCACGCCGCATTTGAAAAGTGCTGGCATACTCTTTCTTGACCAACTCAGTATAAGGTGTCACCTCGATATTTTTCCGCTCGGGCAGACATTCCGCAATGGCCGACCGTACCTTCTCAATGGTCTCAGGATTCACCTCACGGACCTTCACCACCAGTTTTTGCATCATCTGCGAATAGTACATGTCGCCGGTTTTCCAATCCGGGTTCCAGCAGAAACGGATGGAAGGACGCTCGTCCCTGCCGTTCATCGAGCCAATGAGATAGTCCTCATACACGCCACAAACGGTGAAAAGATCATCCTCGCTGTCGCTGTGTTCCGAGATCCATACATCCTTGCCCACAGCACCGTCGCTCCAATCCACAAAACGGTTCATCTCTTCCACGAAGCTACGGCTCACCGCCACATCATTCGGCTTCGAAGGTGCCTGGCCTTCCAGCAAGCGAAAGCCCATCATGTCGAAGAAACCCTCCGTGGCCACATATTGGTCACATACACCGAAAAGACATTTCGAAGGATTGTCGGCCAGATAGATGTTGTTACCCGACGACTTGGTCAGGGGAACGCAATAGGTCTGTTCGGCGGCCACCACTTCAGGATAGCTCCTCAACTTTTCGGTAATCCGCACCATGTCGTTCTTGTCGACCCCATCCAGCGACGAATACAGCAACTGCTCGTAGTCATAGCCCATATCGGTGCTCATCGCGGTGTTGTATTGTCGGTCGGAAACGATGACCATAGGCAACAGGATGGCATTGATGCCGATCTGAACCATCAACAGCGAGAGTTTCCAACGGCGTTTGTTCTCCTTGTAGCCACTGAAGGCCGACGAGACGGGAATCCGGACGAACATCATCGCGGGAATGAGTGCCGAAACCAAAAAGATGAAGGCGACAATGGCAACAAGAACCCAAATCGTTTGCGGCACCATGAACTTTTGGACAGGCACACCCAGCAACGATTCGATGACCCCGTTGAAGGCCCATATCAACAAGGCGGCCAACCCCAATGCTGCCAGCAGATTCAAGACGGTTTCCTTGATCAGCATCCCATAAATACTACCCGGTTCAGCCCCATAGCATTTCCGAACGCCCATCTCTTTCGAGCGGCGTACCACATCCGAGACGGCCATCAGCAGGTAGTTCAGCACCGAGACCAAAAGCAGCAAGGCAGCCACAATCAACAAAATCAGCACCGAGTTTTTGACACCACGTTCATGGCGGTGCATGGTGGCAAAAGGTGTCAATGTGTACCAAATCTTCGAACCTTCTTTCTCCAGATCCTCCAAAGGCTGGTGCGCCTCCTGCATCTTACGGATGGCATCTTTCAAGTCATTGGGATTGACGTTGGGTGCCAGCCTGACATAGCTGAAATAGCGATCGTTGCCCAGCCAGTTGTTGATGCTCCACTCCCCTAGAACGCCGATGCAAATCACCATGTCGCATTGCAGCGAGCCATTCTCGGGGAAGTCCTCAAACACACCCGTCACCATCAACTTGATATCGGGGGACTCCTCTAGGGTGACTTGTTTTCCGATGGCTTCATTCACACCACCCAGTTTCTCCGCAAAGCTACGGCTGACGGCGATCTCCCCATTCCATTGTTTTATGGCTTGCATGGGGTCGCCTGCTAGGAATTCTCGGCCGAAAAAGTCGAAGAAACAGGTGTCCACACCGATACATCGACCCGTGAAAAGATTATCGTTTTCGTCATAGATGTTGCCGTTGGAAATGTTGGTATAGCGTGTAGCCGCCTCCACGCCGGGAACCTCAGCCTTGAAGCCTGGGGCGATGGCACCCGAAGTACGTGAATAGTCATCGGGTTCGTCACCTTCCTGGAAGATGATATTCTCCGTGATGAGATAGATGCGGTTCACATCCTTATAAAAGCTGTCGTACGACAGTTCGAAGCACACCTTGGCAATCAGCACGATGCCGATGGCGAGACCTATTCCAAGGGAGAGGATTTTGATTAGATTATCAGTGATTCTTTTCATAATAATGTTTTTAGAATGTTATTGTTTCGCCTCGATTACTTCCTTTTGGTCGGTGAACCCTTTGGGGGTCGCTCGGCAGTTTATTGGGGAGGGGGACGCTTCCCCTACAGAGCTATCATCCGCCTTTGGCGGATGAACCCAATCTTCCGATGCTGCCGCATCCCCAAGGGGATGCCAGCTCTGTAGAAACGCCACCCCCCACCTTATTCGCATCCCCGCAGGGGTTGCTAGATTTATTGAGAAACCTATTCATAAAAATCATTGTTCTAAATAGGGTATCCCTTTGTAATAATTAACTACGCTGTTCTTAATAAAGTATTGAAGCCTGGCATTCAGTTGTTCCGCCAAAGCGTTCAAATAACTGTTCGATGCCGTTTGATACTCAATCGAAGAAATCAGTCCTTGTTCAAAGCGTTTGCCATTCAATGCAAAAGCCTCCGTTTGCAAAGTGGCTCGGGCTTCTGCTTGTTTTAACGCATCGCTGGCGCCATCACGGTCAGCCACAGCCCTTAAGACTTCGGCCTCCACGTCACGCAAGGCTTGATCATAGTCGGCTTGGGCACGGTCGTAGGCATTTTTTCGTTTGGCGATGTTGGAATGACTAGAGAGCCGGTTATAAATCGGAATATTCAACGAAAGTTGGACATATTCACCACGGTTATTTTTGATTTGGTCGAAATAAGGCGTGGGTACATAATCAGTTCTTCCTGGATAGGTGAAGTAACTCGATGACCAGCCGCCATAAAGTGCCAGCGAAGGCAGCAGTTGCCATTGAGCAGTTTTAAGGGCGAGTTGGGCGTTTTTCATGGTGCCTTCAGCAAGAAGCACTGAAGGCATGGTCTGTTGGGCTTGTTCCACCATAATCTGCGCATCCACGGGGGCAGTGACCCAAAGCGACTGCCGGGCGATACTTCCATCGATTTTCAGTGGATCCTCCATAGGCCAAAACATCACGTCTTTCAAAGTGATGATAGCATTGTTGAGGTTGTTGTGGCAGGTAGTCAGCAGGTAATGGCGCTCAGCCAGATCGCTTTGCATCTGCACCACGTCAGCATGGGATTTCTGGCCCAATTCTTCTTGTCTTGAAGCCAGTTGTAGCGATTTCTCCGCCGTAGCCACTTGTCCTTGCAGGGCTTTCTCCAGTTCGGTATAATACAACACATTGCAATAGGCCTCCATAGTAGCGAGGCAGATCTGGTCCAACGTCTGCTGTTCCTTGGTCAAGCCCATCTGCTGCGCCGTCTTGGTAATCTTCAGGTTGTTGACTGCCCGAAAACCGTTGAAGAGTTCTATCCCAGCCGAGAGGCTATAGCCATTATGGAACGAGGTGACAACGGTATAGGTGTTGGTCTCCGGGTCGATGCTACGTCCGAAGTTATAATAGGCGTAGGTATTGCCGCTCACCTGTGGCGTAAAAGCGGCGAGGATGGCGTCTCGTCGGTCGATTTGCGCATCACGGTTGTCCGCCTGCTGTACAAGCATCTTGGTGGAGTGCTCCACGGCATAGTTCATGCAGTCTTTGAGGTTCATGGTGATGGTGTCTTGGGCCTTGACCGTAGCCAAGGCACCAAGAAACAACATCACAAGAATATGCAACTTACTAACTTTCATCATACACAATTTAAAACTGCGTATGAGAAAGCACACCCTATGCCATAATCATAATTATATAATTATCAATAACTTATGAAAAAGCGTTTTTTAAAGATTGTAAAGATATTTTACAATGGGTGTAAAGATTCTTTACACTGACAAGCACTCATCCAAGGCTTTCTCGATTGCTTTTTGATCCATGTGCTGGCCGATGAAGACCAGTTTCTGCATACGGTCGCCGTACTTCTCGTCCCAGTCGCGACGCAGGCCTTCATCCTGCTCCATCATCTCGCGGAGTTCGGCTTTGGGCATGGTAGCGAACCAGGCGCCGGCATTGCGGAGTTGCACCTGTTTACCAGCCTGCTCGAAGATGTAGCACACCTCGTCCTCACCCTTGAACCAGCAGATACCTTTGGCACGAATCACGTTGCGAGGCATTTTGCGAGCCACAAACTCATCGAAACGGGCTAAGTTAAAGGGTTCCCTGCGGAAATAGACAAAGGTCCCGATACCATACTCTTCAGCTTCGCCTTCTTCATGGTCGTGATGATGGTGGTGATGATGCTCTTCATGGTCGTGGTCATCGTCGTCGTCTTCGTCATGGTCATCGTGATCTTCATCATGACCTTCCACTTTTTGAATCCATGTAGCGGAGGTGGCCACTTCATCGAAGTCGAACATGTGGGTATTCAAAATCTTGCCGAAGTCGATGTCGCAGTAGTCACACTCGATGATCTCTGCTTTCGGCTGTAAGGCGCGGATGATCTGCTTGATGCGGCCGCGCTCGTTGTCAGAAACCTCCGAGGCTTTATTCAGAAGAATAATGTTGCAGAATTCAATTTGCTGGATGACAAGGCTCTCCAGGTCGTCTTCCTTGAGGGTCTTGCCCACGAGGTTCTCGCCGCAGGAGAACTCATCTTGTAGGCGCAGGGCGTCGACCACGGTGACGATGCAGTCGAGACGAGCCAGTCCGTTTTTATAGAAATCATAACCCATGCGCGGATAGGTGCAAATGGTCTGGGCAATGGGTTCCGGTTCGCAGATGCCGCTGGCCTCGATGACGATATAATCGAACTTACGCATCGCGGTGAGTTCGCTCAACTGTTTCACCAGGTCCATCTTCAAGGTGCAGCAGATGCAACCGTTTTGGAGGGCGGTCAGGCTGTCGTCGCCTTGTCCGACCACGCCGCCTTTTTCGATGAGGTCTGCGTCGATGTTGACCTCACCGATATCGTTGACGATGACGGCGAATTTGATGCCTTTGCGGTTGTTGAGGATTCGGTTGACCAGGGTGGTCTTGCCGCTGCCGAGGTATCCCGTGAGCAGCAGGGTAGGTATTTGAGGTACTGCCATAGTTTTCGTTGTTTTTGGGAGCGCAAAGGTAGTAAAAAAACTATGGAAAAAAGGTGGCGGGAAAAGGAAAGTTAGTATATTTTTGCAGCATGACCAATAAAGAGCTAAAGATTTTACAACGTTACTTCCCTGCTGCGGCTGTGCCGATGGTGGCTGAGGCTTATTCGGTTTCGGACTTCCAGTTGAAGTTCAAAAAGCCAAGGACCACCAAACTTGGGGACTTCCGTCGTCCACGCAGCAACCTGGGATATCCCTGCATCACGCTGAACGGCGACCTCAACCCTTACCAGATGGTGGTCACTTTTGTCCATGAGTACGCCCATTATCGGGTTTACAAGGACTATCCGGGCCGTCGTCCGAAGTCACATGGCGAGGAGTGGAAGCAGACCTTTGCCCGGCTTCTTCTCCCCTACCTCCGATCCGACATCTTCCCAGACGACGTCCTTCAGGCATTAAGGCAGCATCTCCATCACATCAAGGCCAGTTCCACCACCGACCACAACTTGGCCCGGGTGATGAAACGTTATAACGCCACCCCGTCGGGTGAGAAACCTTTGATTTTGGAAGACCTCCCAGAAGGCGCCATCTTCCAACTCGCCGACGGCATGCGTTTCAAGAAAGGCCCGAAACGTCGAACCCGCTATCAGTGCGAGTGTTTGGATAATGGCAGGACGTATTCCGTCTCAGGCATGGCGGAGGTGAAATAGTATTTTTCGTTTCAGACTTTTTTTCGACGAAAACGTTGCAGTGAACAAAAATATCAGTATCTTTGCAAGCAGAAAAACCGTTGGACGGGAAGCCCCGGTACGGGGGACCCTTAATAACTCCAACGGTTTTTTATTGTTCTTGCTCAACCGCTGTCAGGCAGTACTGTATCTTTTCGCCAGTCTTTTTCTTGATGCCTACCATTAGCTTCACCAAACCGACTCCCTCAAGTTGGTATTCCTTCAATTTTTTCAGGTAGTGTTTCCATGTTTTGGTTGTTTTAGAAATTCAACTGCAAAGTTAAATTAATTATCTAATACCATTATCTGATTTATATTAATACGTGAAATTTTTAGAAACTATTTAAACCTAATAATAACAATAACAAACCAAACCATACAAAAAATCATTTTGAAATCCATCGAAAAACAATTATCTTTGCCTCAACAAATCATCGCCCTCGCAAAAAAGCAAAGGCGACTTTAAAACAAAGATTGAGTCAGAGATACAAATAATTGAATATTAGAAACATATAAAAGCGTTTTTGCTTTTCAAGTAAAGTCGAAATCTGGACCATTTCAACTGTATTACACGAGAAGGCAGAACGCTCACGGTATATCCGTGGGCTTTCTCGTTTGTAATACAGGCAGTCCAGAGCCTCGACTTTAGACAGAAAGACTCACGGATTTTTTTTGTGATGCCTCGGAAAGGCGAAACGCCAACCGAGATACATCATGAGCACCAAGTTTTTCAACAATACCGAGACGAGGCTGATGGACAAATTCCATGGCATCGCCTCCGCAATGGCCAACTTCGACATCTTCCATGCCGTGGTTGGCTATTTTCGTAGTAGTGGCTACTTCAAACTGCGCAAGGAACTTGAAAATGTCAGCGAAATACGCATCCTCGTTGGCATCAATATCGATAACCTCTTCCGCCAATCACAAGCCACTGGAAAGATATTCTTCGGCGACAAAGAAGTGAGTCTGGAGCAATACTGTGAGGATTTCCTCCGTGATGTCTATCAGTCCGAATACTCGTCAGAAGTCGATGAAGGCATCCGTCTGTTCTGCGCTGACATTGCCGATGGACGGTTGCAGTTACGTATCCATCCCACCAAAGACCTTCACGCGAAATTCTATCTCTGCTTGCCGAAAAATCACAGTGAACACAGCGACGGCTGGGTCATCATGGGCAGCAGCAACCTCAGCGCACAGGGTCTTGGCACCACAGAACCACCACGTTACGAATTAAACGTGGCTATGAAAGACTACGACGATGTTCATTACTGCGAGGAAGAGTTTCAGAATCTTTGGAAGGATGCCATTCCAGTGACCATGGACGATGTGAACCATATCGTTGGCAAAACCCATCTGACACCAGAAGAACACCAGCCCACGCCATATGAGCTTTATATGCGGATGCTCATCGATCATTTCAGCGATCAGGTCGAAGACGACTTCATTCCTCATCTGCCCGACAATTACGAAAACCTCACCTACCAACGTGACGCTGTGGTGCAAGGTTACAACATCATGATGCAGCATGGCGGCTGTTTCATTGCCGATGTGGTGGGTCTTGGCAAAACCGTGGTGGCTGCCATGATTGCCCAGCGGTTTATCGCCGCCAACGGCAACAACACCCGCATTCTTGTCATCTTCCCTCCGGCAGTGCAAAGCAACTGGGAAGACACTTTCCGTGATTTCGGCATCAAGAATAACTATAGCCAGTTTGTCAGCAATGGCAGCTTGGATAAGGTCATTGAGGGCACCAACAACTACAGCCAGCCCGGTTACTACGACCTCATCATCGTTGATGAGGCGCACAACTTCCGTCACGACAGCACGGGCAACTACGACCTGCTGCAGCGCATTTGCAAGTCGGCACGGTTGAACAAGGGCAATGTCAAGGGAAACAAGCGCGTGTTGCTGCTATCGGCCACACCGCTCAACAACACGCCCGAGGACATTAAGAACCAATTGCTGTTGTTCCAGGACACCGCACGTTGCACGATTGACGGCGTCTCCAACATCGCAGACACCTTTGCCCCTTGGATTAAGGAATTCAAAAGCCTGATGTCGCAGCGTCGCACAATGAGTGCCGAGTTCCTGACCAGTCGTATCGACGCCATCAACCAAGAACTTCGCCATAAGGTATTGGAGAAGGTGATGGTGCGCCGAACCCGCAGCAACATCCAGCATGAGCCCCGCTATGCCAACGAGATACATTTCCCACAGCTGCTCGACCCCACCGACCGCACCTATCAGATGTCGCCCGAATTGCTGAAACTCTTTGTCGATACCTACATCAAGTTGGTGGATACACCGTCGGCCAATCTGAAAGAGGCGAATTCCGACATGTTCGATGGCAGCGGTCTGAATTATGCTCGCTACCGTGCCATTGAGTATTGCCCTTCCTATAAAGTCCCCTCAGGCAAGATGGCGAAGCACATGGCCGATTCATTGGCCTCCATCTATCAGACCCACATGGTCAAACGCCTGGAAAGCAGCTTCGATGCTTTTCGTCGCTCGCTTCACACCCTGCTCGATGCCACCAAAGGAATGATTAAGATGTTCGAGGAAGACAAGGTCATCATTGCCCCAGACTTGAATGTGAAAAAGCTGCAAGCTGATGGGGTAGAGTTGGACGAAATCATCGAACTGGCCATCGGTAAGGGTTTCGACCAAAAGGAGATTCTTTTCCACGCCGCGGACTTCAAGCCCGAGTTCCTGCCCATGTTGGAATACGATGCCGAGGTGCTGGACAAATTGTGCAAGCGATGGGAGAAAGTAAAAACCGACCCCAAACTGGAACTATTTATCACCATGCTGCAAGGTGAATTGTTTGACAAAAAGAAGAACCCTGGCGGTAAGCTCGTGGTGTTCAGTGAAAGCGTGGATACCGTTAATTATCTGGAAAAGGAATTGAAAGAGCGCCTGCATCGCAGCGACGTCCTTGCGGTTTGCGCCAAAAGTCGCAATCGTCTGCGCGACACCATCAAGGCTAATTTCGATGCGAACTACAAGAAGGAATGGCGCAACGACTATAACATCATTATCACCTCCGACGTGTTGGCCGAAGGTGTCAACCTGCATCGGGCCAATGTCATCGTCAACTACGACAGTCCGTGGAACGCCACCCGATTGATGCAACGTATTGGTCGTGTGAACCGTATCGGCTCCACTGCCGACGCCATCCACAACTATATGTTCTATCCCTCCGACCCGGGTGATGCCATCATCAGTCTGAAGAAAAACTCCCTCATCAAGTTGCAGAGCTTCCATTCCGCCCTTGGCGAGGACACTAGAATCTATTCACACGATGAGATGGTGCATGAGTTCAAGCTTTTCAATGCCGATGTCCGCGACGAGACCGACCGCAGTCTGGAATTGCTGCGCGAAGTACGAGCCCTTCACGACAGCAACCCAGCACTCTATCGCCATATCAAACAGCTTCCTCCCAAGAGCCGTTGCGCCCGGGCATCAGATCAAACGGGCACGATATCCTACCTGTCCTCGCCTTATAAAAAAGCTTACTACCTCGTTAGCGACACCACTCGCGAACTCTCTTTCCTCGAAGCCGCCGACCTCTTCCATGCGGAGCCAGATGAAAAAGCCGTACCGTTCGGCGATAACTTGCAACTTCACTACGAGCAGGTACAGAAGGCCTTGACGCAGTACACCCTCGACCAACAGAGCGAAGCTCAAGAGGAAAAGCTGAAAATCGGCAGCAAAGACAATGATGCCAAAAAAGCCGCCGCTTTCCTGCGTGAGATACGTCCTTTGTTCGATGATGAGGGTCGCCGTATTGTTGACCGCCTGAAACAGATTGTAGAACGCGGAACCTATAACCAACTGGCTGATGCCCTGAATCGCATCTCAAAAAAGCAGAAAAAAGAGCCTTTGCCCTCCATCAAGATACTGGAACAACTTGAAGAATTGGACAAACGCTACAGCCAGCCCGAAACGCAAACCGCCACCAAGCAAGTAGCACTCACCACAGCTGACATCATTTTAAGTGAAACATTCAAATAAACCATACTATGAACTCCGAAACCCTCCGCCATATCTTTAAGGCACCATTCGATTACAAGGCCTACTGCAACGAGATTGTCCATCGTCTTTTCTGTTGTAATGATGTGGCCTTGCAACCCGAATTGCTTGATACCAACGCCGAAGGCGACAAAAGCTATTTCATCGGTCAGATGGATGATACAGATGGTCGTTTGCTTGGCTTCTTCTATACCCAAGTGGCCGAAGGCAGCGATGTGCGCCGTAAGCGTGTTGGACTGCGCAAACTGATCAGTCCTTATCTGAAATACGATGTTGACGGAGCCATCGCCGTTTTCGATGATGGGCGGCATTGGCGGTTGTCCTATATCTGCGACCTCAAGGAGGGCAGCACTTCGGCTAAGCGTTTTTCGTATATCATGGGAGACGAAGACGGACAATATAAAACCCCATTGGAACGATTGGGTGAAATTGCCAGACTGAATGGTCGCTTCAAACTATCCGACCTAAAGGAATCCTTCTCTGTGGATGCCCTCAGCAATGAGTTCTTCAAGGAGTATCATGACAACTATGACTGCATTGTGGCGGAGTTGGCCAGGCAGGGAAAAACGGGTGCCGTTTATCACGACTATGTGAAGAAACTGATGGGACGCATTGTCTTCCTCTATTTCTTACAGAAAAAAGGCTGGCTCTGTGGGGATACTAACTTCATGTACAACACCTTCCTTGGCAGCAACCGCCAAAACGACTATCTCGAAAGTGTGCTTGAACCGCTCTTCTTTGGTATTCTCAACACCGAGCCAGCCAAACGCGAACAGGTTTTTGTCAAGAATGGCTGGCAGCATAGTTTGGTCGACAAATGGGCAAGCGTTCCCTATCTCAACGGAGGCCTTTTTGAGCGCGATGCCATTGATAATTTGAAAATTGTATTGCCAGAATCCATCTTCAGAAACCTCTTCAGTTTCTTGGCCTCTTACAACTTCACCGTCGATGAAAACGACCCCGATGATGCCGAAATTGGCGTTGACCCCGAGATGTTGGGCAAAATCTTCGAGAGCCTTTTGGAAGACAATAAAGCTAAAGGCGCTTTCTACACCCCGAAAGAGATTGTTCGTTACATGTGCAAGGAGTCGCTTATCGCACACCTTACCTCCAAACTGCCCAATGTGTCTGATGCCGTTATTCGCACCTTTGTCGAAACCCATGAAATGCAGCCCGAATTGGAACCTTATCATGACACGCTTAGTACCGCCCTCCGCGAAGTGAAGATTTGTGACCCTGCCATCGGCAGCGGAGCCTTCCCTATGGGGCTGCTTAACGAGTTATGGCGTTGCCGCGAAGCCCTTGGAACAAAAGAGTCCCGTCTGCAACTGAAAAAGGAGATTATTGAGAACAACATCTACGGCGTTGACATCGAGCGTGGCGCCATCGACATTGCCCGTCTGCGTTTCTGGCTCAGCATCGTGGTGGATAGCGACGAGCCGCAGCCCTTGCCCAACTTCGACTACAAGTTTATGCAAGGCAACAGTCTGATAGAGAGTTACGGAGGCTACGACCTCAGCCGTATCGCAGGGAAGACCGTTGGTCGTCCTTCCACCTCCACCCAGTTGGTGATAGGTCTCGACAGCGATCTGAGCCGAAAGAATCTTCATCGGTTGTTACGCGAGTATTTCTCCGTCACTGATCACCAAAAGAAAGTCACCATGCGCCAAGCCATCAACGAAGAGGTAAAGACCCTCATCCGCGAAAGCGTTGGCGGCACACCTGCATTCCTTTCCAAACTTTCCGCTCTCGATCCCTCCGCCAATCAAGAGTTCTTCCTTTGGCACACTTGGTTTAAGGACATTTTTGACGGAGGAGGATTTGATATTGTTATTGGGAATCCGCCGTATGTCAGTGCCGTGGAAATGGCAAGAACAGAATATGAGAAGTTGATATACAAGAAGAATTATCCACAAGCAACAGGTGCTTATGATATATATGTATTGTTTTTGCTCCGAGGATTAATGTTAACCAAGAATGTCTTCTTTTGGATCATTCCCAACAAGTTTTTGATTGCAGATTATGCTAAAAAGACAAAAGAATCATTGGAGCAAAAAGGACTGTATTCAAGTGTTGATGTTTCTGTGTTTAAGGTTTTTAAAAATGCGAGCGTTTATCCTATTATTTTGAGCGGTTCAAAACTATTAGATAAGGACTTTTGCAAATACGCATTGGATAAATACGATGATTTGCTACTCAATAAGGCTAAGCCAATTAAAGAGATGAAAGCTTCTTCCATAATAAAAGAATGTGGAATAGAAGTGTGTTCAGGGGCAACTGGATTTGAGGCTCAAATAATTAAGGAATATGTTGTAGATGGAGAAAGAGAGAATGTTATTCCATTTACTGTAAGTGGAAATATTGATAGGTATCAGTATAATAATACTGATGTTCGATACATGAAGTCAAAGTACCATAAAGCATACATCAGAAAGGATTGTGATGTTGCCAATAGCAAGCTAAGAATGTGGATGTCTCCTAAAATAGTAATTGCAGGAATGACAAAAGTGATAGAAGCAACATACGTTGACACTCCTCTTGCTCTTGGAGTTGGCGCATATGCAATTACAGCATTCAATAATTACAGCCCTTATTATATAACGGGCTTGCTGAATTCAAAATACACATCCTACTATCTGCGTAGTAAGTTTAAAGACAAACACCTCGCTGGTGGGTATCTAGCGATAAACAAATCAACTATCGAACAGCTTCCATTTGTTGAAGCAGATGCTGCCACGCAGGAACTTATTTCTTCAAATGCTAAGAAAATTATACAATTAAAAAAGATTAATCCCAATGCCGACACCTCTTCGTTAGAGCGAGAAATAGACGAAAAAGTCTATGAACTTTATAGCCTTGGTCCTGAGGAAATTGCAATAGTTGAAAGATAATAAAAATGACTATCTTTGCATTCTTGAATACATTAAGATAATATTATAACATTATTTCGTTAAATAATTTATAAATAATTGATTTTCAATATAATAATTAGTTTTTCATCGGCAAAAACCGATATTTGAGTTTAATCTTAGTTTATTGTTTTTGTTTATTTATTTAGAATATATATAAATTACAATAAGATAT
>JAILBC010000137.1 GCA_024681295.1 Bacteroidales bacterium | reverse complement strand
CCGGCAGGGGCGATGATGTAACGCTTCTCGCCGTCCTTGTAGAAAATCAGGGCGATGCGAGCGGTGCGGTTCGGGTCGTACTCAATAGTCTTCACGATGCCCGGAACGCCGTCCTTATCACGCTTGAAGTCGATGATTCTGTACATCTGTTTGTGACCGCCACCTCTGTAACGGACAGTCATTTTACCACTGGAGTTACGGCCACCGGTGCTCTTCATGGGAGCAAGCAATGACTTTTCCGGTCTGTCGGTCGTAATCTCGTCAAATGCGCTCAAAACCTTGAAACGCTGACCTGGTGTCGTAGGTTTATATTTCTTTAAAGCCATTTTCAGATATTGCTAAAAAAGTCAATTGATTCACCTTCAGCCAACGTCACAATAGCCTTCTTGGTATCACTGGCCTTGCCGCTAATGACACCGCTCTTGGTGTAGCGTGACTTTGACTTTCCTTCGTAATTCATCGTGTTGACGGCAGCGACTTTCACACCGTAAAGCTCTTCAACAGCCTTCTTGATCTGAAGTTTGTTGGCGCGCTTGTCAACGATAAATGCATAGCGATTAAGCTTTTCGCTTATAGCGGTCAT
This sequence comes from Bacteroidales bacterium, assembly GCA_024681295.1. Taxonomy (GTDB): domain Bacteria; phylum Bacteroidota; class Bacteroidia; order Bacteroidales; family F082; genus Limimorpha. The sequence continues at coordinate 4,745 of JAILBC010000137.1, read as the reverse complement.
CTTCTCTGTAATGACGGGTTTCTTAATGATAATCATCTCTTTTCGTTTTTAATCGTTAAACATTATCCAAGAATCTCGTCGATGGGCTGCAGAGCACTCTCGGTGATGAAAATCCTCTTGGCATTCAGAATGTCGTAAGTGTTCAGGTTGCGGGCCAGGACCACTTGGGTGCGCTGGATGTTGCGGGCCGACATCACCACGTTGCGGTTGGGCTCGGCGAACACAAACATGTTTCTCTTGCCGTTGACGTCGAAGCTTTTCAGCACTTCAACCATCTGCTTGGTCTTGATCTGGTCGAACGAGAAGTCCTCGATGACGACGATCTCGTTGTCGTTGACCTTGCAGGTGAGGGCCGACTTGCGGGCAAGAGCCTTGACCTTCTTGTTCAGTTTGAAACTATAGTCGCGGGGCTTGGGGCCGAACACGCGAGCGCCACCTCTCAGCAGAGGAGAGTTGATGTCGCCACGACGAGCACCACCGGTACCCTTCTGACGGAAGAGCTTGCGGGTGCTGCCGGAGAGTTCGCTGCGTTCCTTTGACTTGTGCGTTCCTTGACGCTGGTCAGCGAGATATTGCTTCACTGCCAGATACATGACATGCTCGTTGGGTTCAACAGCAAAAATACTGTCGTTGAGCTGGACCTTACGTCCGGTGTCTTCGCCTTTGATGTTATAAACTGTTAACTCCATCTCTCAATCATTAAATATCCATTCTTGTGGCCCGGAACGGCGCCCTTCACGACTAACAAATTCTTGCTAGCATCGATCTTGACGATCTGCAAGTTAGTGACTTTAACCCTATGGTTGCCCATCTGGCCGCCCATACGCAGTCCCTTGAAAACTCTCGAAGGATATGCGCAAGCTCCGATGGAACCCGGTTTTCTCAAACGGTTGTGCTGACCGTGAGTTGCTTGACCAACGCCATTGAAATGATGACGTTTCACAACGCCCTGGAAGCCTTTACCTTTGCTGATGCCGCTGACATCGACAAACTCGCCTTCCATGAACACATCGACGGTTAACGTTTCGCCTAATTGTTTTCTGTGGCCTTCTTCGAAACGAGTGAACTCGCGCACCAGCTTCTTAGGAGTCGTGCCGGCCTTGGTGAAATGACCTTGCTCGGCCTTGGAGGTGTTCTTCACCTTCTTCTCGTCGAAACCTAACTGGATAGCGCTGTAACCGTCCTTCTCAATCGTTCTGACTTGGGTGACCACGCATGGACCAGCCTCGATGACCGTAACCGGAATCATTCGGCCGCTCTCGTCGTAGATGCTTGTCATCCCAATCTTTTTTCCTAGTAATCCTGACATTGCTACTTAGCTTTAATTTTTTTGTACTAGATAGGTTTAATTACAATTTGATTTCTACTTCTACACCGCTGGGGAGCTCCAGTTTCATCAGTGCGTCGATCGTCTGGGAAGTCGAGTTGTAGATGTCGAGCAAACGCTTGTAGGTGGAAAGCTCGAACTGCTCTCTTGACTTCTTGTGAACGAAGGTGGAACGCAAGACGGTGAAGATCTTCTTGTTCGTCGGCAACGGAATGGGACCGCTGACAACTGCTCCAGTCAACTTAATCGTGTTCACAATCTTCTGGGCTGACTTGTCAACCAAGTTGTGATCATGCGATTTCAATTTAATTCTAATTCTCTGGCTCACAATAGTTATTATTTATAAGATTTGTATTTCTTAGTTGATGAAATAAATTCCTTTTGCTTTCTTGATCACGATGTCGGCAATGGCCGCCGGCACCGGAGCGTAATGGCTGATCTCCATGTTGAACGTGGCGTGGCCCGAGGTAATCGAGCGCAGCGTGGTGATGTAACCGAACATCTCCGCCAGCGGCACGTCGGCCTTGATGACCTGGTAGCCAATGTTGGCGTTAACCTCGCGCAATATGGATCTCTTCTTGTTCAAATCGCCCGTGACATCGCCAATGTACTCGTCAGGGCAATGAATCTCAACTCGCATGATAGGTTCCGTAAGGACGGCACCGGCCTTGAGGCCTGCCTCCTTGAAGCCGATGCGCGCGCACGACTCGAACGAGAGGGCATCGCTGTCGACCGGATGGAACGAACCGTCGGTGACGATGACTTTGGCGCTTTCGACAGGAAAACCTGCCAGCACACCGTTGGAGAGGGCTCCCCTGAAGCCTTTCTCGACAGCCTGCATGAACTCGCGCGGAATGGCACCGTTCTTGACTTCATCGACAAACTGCAAACCGGCGACACCCTCGTCGGCGGGACCCATTGTGAACTCAATGTCTGCGAATTTACCCTTGCCACCGGTCTGTTTTTTATAGACTTCACGGTGCTGAATTGTGAGTGTAAAGGTTTCCTTGTATGCGACCTGTGGACGACCCTGGTTGACTTCTACGCCAAATTCTCTTCTGAGACGGTCGATAATGATATCAAGGTGTAATTCGCCCATACCGGAGAGTATGGTTTGTCCCGAATTCTCATCGAGGTGTACGAACAAGGTGGGGTCCTCTTCCACCAACTTGGCAAGTGAGGACTCCATCTTCTCGATGTCGGCAGTTGTCTTAGGCTCGACCGCCACATTCACCACTGGATCGGGGAACTTGATGTTTTCAAGCACCAGCGGCTTGTTTTCAACGGTCAAAGTATCACCGGTACGGATGGTCTTGAACCCGATGGCCACGCCGATGTCGCCTGCTGAGATCTCCTCGAGAGGAGTCTGTTTGTTGGCGTTCATCTGCACAATCTTGGCGATGCGCTCGCGTTTGCCAGTACCCGTGTTCAAAACGGTCTCGCCGGCTTTCAAAGTGCCTGAATAGACGCGGAAGAAACAAATACGACCGACAAAAGGATCGGTGGCAATCTTGAATGCCAGCGCGCAAAGCGGACCATTCGGGTCGGCCTTGCGGATTTCCTCTTGCTCGGTCTTGGGGTTGACGCCGGTCACATGGTCGACGTCGAGCGGACTCGGCAGATAGTTGACGATGCCGTCAAGGAGCATCTGCACGCCTTTGTTCTTGAAGGAGGCACCGCAGAACACGGGGCAGATGTTGAGGGCCAATGTCTCCTTGCGGAGTTGGGCGATCAGCTCTTCCTCAGTGATGCTGTCGGGATCTTCCATGTATTTCTCGAACAAGGCCTCGTTGTCTTCGGCGGCGCCTTCGAGGATCATGGTGCGGTATTTGGCTACCTCATCCTTCATCTCCTCGGGGATGGCGACTTCTTCGAAGTGCGAACCGTTATCTTCCTCGTCCCATACGTAAGCTTTGTTCTTCAGCAAGTCGACCACGCCGACGAAGTCGTCTTCGACACCGATGGGGAGCTGAAGCGGGATGGGGTTGGCGTGCAGGCGCTCACGGATTTCATCAACGACTTTGAAGAAATCTGCACCGGCACGGTCCATCTTGTTCACAAAGCAAATACGGGGCACTCTGTACTTGTCAGCCTGGTGCCACACGGTTTCCGACTGAGGCTCGACACCGCCCACGGCGCAGAAAATGGCAATGGCGCCATCGAGGACGCGGAGCGAGCGCTCCACCTCCACTGTGAAATCCACATGGCCAGGGGTATCGATGATGTTGATCTTATAAGCCTCATTGTTGAGATGCCAGAACACCGTGGTGGCAGCTGAAGTGATGGTGATTCCGCGTTCCTGCTCCTGGACCATCCAGTCCATGGTGGCTGCACCGTCGTGAACCTCACCGATCTTATGGCTACGACCCGTATAATAGAGGATACGCTCGGTCGTCGTCGTCTTACCGGCATCGATGTGAGCCATGATGCCGATATTACGCGTGAAGCTGAGGTTGATCATATTTTCAGGGACGTTTGCCATTGTTGCTTATACCTTTCTTATGATTAGAATCTGAAGTGCGAGAAGGCCTTGTTGGCGTCAGCCATGCGGTGGATCTCCTCCTTCTTCTTGAAGGCTGCACCCTCTTCCTTGTAGGCTTGCATGATTTCAGAAGCGAGCTTCAGGGCCATCGACTTCTCGTGACGTTTACGAGCGTAGTTGATCAGATTCTTCATACCGATGCTCTGCTTACGGGCAGGACGGATTTCCGAAGGGATCTGGAAGGTAGCGCCACCGATACGGCGGCTGCGGACCTCGACCTGAGGAGTGACGTTGGCCAAGGCCTTCTTCCACACCTCGACAGGATTCTCACCAAGCTTTTCCTCGATGATGTCCATCGCTTCGTAGAAAATCTCATAAGCCAGATTCTTCTTTCCTTTGAGCATGATGTTGTTCACGAACTTCGTGACCTGCACGTCATTGTACTTAGGATCCGGAAGGATGATTCTCTTCTTTGGTTTTGCTTTTCTCATTTCTCAAAAAAGTCTTAATTGTTTACTTGCCTTTTACTTCTTTGCAGCAGTTTTCTTGGGCCGTTTGGCACCGTACTTTGATCTGCGCTGACGACGTCCGTCGACACCGGCGGTATCCAGGGCTCCACGGATTATATGGTATCTTACACCCGGGAGGTCCTTGACGCGCCCGCCCCTGACCATGACAATCGAGTGCTCCTGCAGGTTGTGGCCTTCACCGGGGATGTAGCAGTTGACTTCCTTCTGGTTGGTCAAACGAACCCTGGCAACCTTTCTCATGGCTGAGTTAGGCTTCTTAGGGGTAGTCGTGTAAACACGAACGCATACACCGCGACGCTGAGGGCATGAATCCAACGCGGGAGACTTGCTCTTGTCGATCAATTTCTGGCGCCCTTTGCGCACTAATTGTTGAATAGTCGGCATTTTGTTAGAATTTGTTTAACTG
>JAILBC010000134.1 GCA_024681295.1 Bacteroidales bacterium | reverse complement strand
TTACGGAGCAAATTGGGGATGAAACGGTAATGACTTTTTATTATGCGGACCAACTGCCGGAGGCTCAAGCTGCCGAATTTCATGCTGAGCCGCAGACATGGCAGATATTCTCAGCGTTCTATAAAGGCTTCGTCAAGCAGGACAACATCATCGTGTTTATCTTAATCATCGGCGGTGCCTTTTGGATTATGAACAAAAGCAAGGCCATCGATATGGGCATCATGTCGTTCCTGAAGTTCACCAAAAGCCTCGAACGCAACAAGTTGATGCGGAAAATCGGGGTGAACAATATCGTCATCATCTTGATCATGTTGTTGTTCAGTCTCTTTGGTAGCGTGTTCGGCATGAGCGAGGAGACCATTGCCTTTGCCTTGATTATCATCCCCTTGGCGGTCTCGATGGGTTACGACAGCATCGTGGGCCTCTGCATGGTGTATGTGGCGGCACATATCGGCTTCTCGGGCGCCATGCTCAACCCGTTCACCATCGGTATTGCCCAAGGTATCGCGGAGATTCCTTTGTTTACGGGTATCGGCTACCGCGCCGTTTGTTGGGCTATCTTGACGGTGGTGGGCATCATCTTTGTGCTGTGGTATGCCAACAAGGTGAAGAAAAACCCGCAGTCGTCCATCATGTATGAGGAGGATGCCTATTGGCGCAAGTCGGCGGAGGTGAAAGAGGAGGAACTGGAACGCTATACCCCGCGCAAGGCCTGGTGGGTCTTCGCTTTCCTGACGGCGGTATTAATCGTTTTTTCCGTGCTTTACCCGATGACCACCTTGAAGATCGGCAACAAAGCGGCTACCTTGCCCTTGTTGCCCGTCGGGACGGCGGTGTTTGTCCTGCTGGGCGTGCTCACCTTGCGCAAGACGGTACATTATTTTGTCCTCACCCTGCTCTTCGCCACGGTCTATTTCCTCGTGGTGGGCGTGTTGGGCTACGAGTGGTATATCATGGAGATTGCCTCGCTGTTTCTGGTGCTGGGCATCGCCAGCGGCTTGGCCGTCGACAAGAGCGCCAGCGACATCGCGAAGCTCTTTCTCGAAGGCATGGGCGACATCCTCTCGGCGGCGGTCATTGTGGGTCTGGCGGGCGGCATCGTCATCATTTTGCAGGACGGCGGCATCATCGACACCATCCTCTATGGCCTCTCCAAGTCGATGAGCAACATGGGCAAGATCGCCTCGGCGGAGATTATGTATGGCATACAAACGCTGATTAATATCGTCATCCCCAGCGGTTCGGCCAAGGCCGCCATCACCATGCCTATCATGGCGCCGTTCAGCGACCTCATCGGCATCTCGCGCCAGTCCACCGTGGTGGCCTTCCAGTTTGGCGACGGTTTCACCAACATGATCACCCCCACCAGCGGTGTGCTGATGGCCGCCCTCGGCGTGGCCCGCATCCCGTGGGAGAAATGGGTGAAGTTTATCTGGAAGTTCATCCTAGTATTAATTGTCATCGGCGCCTTGCTGCTGATTCCCACGGTGACGATGGAGTTGGCGGGGTTTTAGCGTCATCCCAACCATTCCAATCAACTTCTTGATATGATCGTTGTCGGTATCGAACTTGTAGGGTAACTAGCGCAGCAGCCATGTCATGCCAGCCTTTCTGCCCATGTCATCCCTACGTTGGCATGTGGGGAGGCTAGGATCTATGGGCAGAAAGATAGTATGCATCTATGGCTGCGTCATCCATCGAGTTGGTTAGTCCCACTAACCAACTACCCAGCCACTCTTTCCATCAGCAGGCCGAGCACCTCGCGCACGCTCCTTTTCTTGTCGCAATGTGTCTTCAGGTAAGGCGTCCTTCCTTCCAGATACACCCTTTTGTTCACTTCCAGCATCATCGATTGATAACTTTTCGCATACTCTAGGCAAGGTGTTGGCAAGATGTAGGCATACTCAACCATACCCTTTGAGTATGGCTAGAGCGAAGGAAGGGCGAAGGAAGGGCGAAGGAAAAGCGAGAGAAGGGCGAGAGAAATGTCTAATTTAAATCACCCATGATGCAGCTTTTCTATGAGTCGAAAGGCTCGTGGGGAGGATTTTTTATGATTTTACAAAGAATTGCTGGTTAAAAAACGATTGACATGCAGCTTTATTAGAAAACATTCACTATTTTTGCACCTATCAAAATTGTGGATATGCCTAAATCAAAGAGCGCCGATTTACGCATTAAGGTGATAGACCAATGCCTTAGCGACCGTAAGCGGAAGTATTCAACAACTATGATATTTCAGCGTTGCAATGAAGAGCTGGAGCGAAGGGATTTCCTTCCTGTCACAGCCATGAACTCCATTAGGAGTGATATGGAGCAGATAGAACGGATATATCCAGGGGCGGAAATAGAGTCGTACAGAGAGGGAAGGAATATATACTACAGATATGCCGACCCAGAGTTTTCGATTTATAAGACCCCGATGAAAGCAGATGAGATCATTCAGCTCACCCAGACACTAAGGCTGCTCAGACGCTTCAAGGGGATGCCACAATTCAATTGGGTGGACGAGATAGCGGAGCGTCTCGGCGCTTCTCTGAAGCTCGATGAAGCGACTGATGAGATTGTAGGCTTTGACGAGAACCTGGACTTGGAGGGTATGGATAATTTCACTCCTCTCTTCAATGCCATCGTTGAGAAACAGCCCCTGAAGCTGACTTACCAAAGTTTCAAACAAGACAGCAAAGAAACCATCATCGTTCATCCATATTACCTGAAACAGTACAATAAGCGTTGGTTCCTGATTGCGTGGAACGACGAATTCAACTTCATGGCCAACTATGCGTTTGACCGCATCAAGGGCATAAAGAACGCGGATGTGGCTTATAAGCCAACTGATGTGAATTGGTTGGACTACTTCGATGAGATGATAGGTGTGTCTAAAGATTCTCGTACTGAGCCTCAATTGGTGAAGTTGTGGGTCTCTCCTCGGAGTTGGCCATATATCAAAACCAAACCCCTTCACGGGTCGCAACGCGTAATAAGTGTTGATGAAAGAGGAGCAGTTGTCACCATCGAGGTGTATTTGAATTTCGAATTGCAGCAACAATTGTTGTCGTTTGGTGAGGGCGT
>JAILBC010000105.1 GCA_024681295.1 Bacteroidales bacterium | reverse complement strand
ACCTCTCGTTCATGGGTCTGCCCTGCCCCAACATCTTCGCTGGCGGACACAACTTCCACGGCAAACTGGAATACGTGCCGCTCGAAAGCATGGAGAAAGCCACTGAGGTGATCCTCAACATCATCAAACTGTTCGCTGAATAACAGAAAGAGTTCCGCGCTCGCTTCGCTCGCGCGGAACTCTTTTTTTGGGGGGGTATCGTTCACGTCATCCCAGGGTAGGGCTCACTCCGTTCGCCTAACCCTGGGCTACCGATATGGCACCCCGATGGGGTGCGATGGTCGATGGGGTTCCCGTATCAACGAGGTTTCCACCTCTAACCTCTAACCTCTAACCTCTAACCTCTAACCTCTAACCTCTAACCTCTCAATTCTCACCTTCCATCCGGCCGTGGCAGTTCTTGTATTTCTTGCCTGAGCCGCAGGGGCATGGGTCGTTACGGCCCACCTTCTTCTCCACACGGATAGGCTGGGTGATCTCACGGTGCTGGGTGTTGCTGTGCGACTGGGCCAGCAGGTCTTGGCGTTGCTCACGGATCTTCGAACGGTCAATGCCACGGGCACGGTGCTCACGCACGTTGTCGGCGTCCTGAACGGGGATGTCGGCACGCATCAGGAAGGAGATGACCTCTTCGTTGATACGCTCAATCATTGCACTGAACAGGTTGAACGACTCGAGTTTATAGATGACCAGCGGGTCTTTCTGCTCGTAGGTGGCGTTCTGTACCGATTCTTTCAAATCGTCCAACTCACGGAGGTGTTCCTTCCAAGCGTTGTCGATGAGGCCGAGGGTAATGCTCTTCTCTATGCAGAGGCTCACCTCGCGGGGGCCGTTATCAGCCGCCTTGCGGAGGTTGACGATGACGTTCATAGAGTGCTTGCCGTCAGTAATCGGGATGGCGATGTTCTCGAAGTGGGACTCGCGCTCGAGCACGTTCATGATCACCGGCATGGTCTTCTCGCCGATAATACGCGACTTCTCGCGATAGTGCTCCAAGGCAGCATCGAAGATCTTCTGCGCCAAGGCGTCGGTCCTGCTGAGGTCGAACTCCTCCTCGTCGAAAGGCACATCAATACCCATCTTGGAGAGGAGATCCATCTTCAGGCCTTCGTAATCCTTGGCATCGCGGGCGTCGAGAAGGATCTTCTCGCCGAGGTCGTACATCATGTTATTGATATCGATGGACAGGCGCTCACCGAAGAGGGCGTGGTGACGCTTGCTGTAGATCACCGTACGCTGTGAGTTCATCACATCGTCATATTCGAGGAGGTGCTTACGCACGCCGAAGTGGTTCTCCTCGACCTTCTTCTGGGCTTTCTCGATCTGTTTGGTAATCATCGGGTGTTGAATGACCTCGCCTTCCTTCAGTCCCAGACGGTCCATCAGCGGAGCGATGCGCTCGGAGCCGAACATACGCATCAGGTCGTCTTCCAAGGAGACATAGAACTGTGAGCTACCTGGGTCGCCTTGACGTCCTGAACGGCCTCGCAACTGACGGTCCACACGACGGCTCTCGTGACGCTCGGTACCGATGATGGCCAGACCGCCGGCTTCTTTCACGCCAGGTCCCAGCTTGATATCGGTACCACGGCCTGCCATGTTGGTGGCGATGGTGACGGTACCTGCCTGACCGGCTTCGCGGACGATCTGTGCCTCACGGAAGTGCAACTTGGCGTTCAACACGTTATGTGGGATGCCCTTACGGGTCAACATGCGGCTCAACAACTCGGAGATCTCCACCGAGGTAGTACCCACCAGCACGGGACGGCCCTGTTTCACAAGGCTTTGGATCTCATCGATGACGGCGTTGTACTTCTCACGCTTGGTCTTGTAGATCATGTCCTCGTAGTCGATACGGGCGATGGGGCGGTTGGTCGGGATGACCACTACGTCGAGCTTGTAGATGTCCCAGAACTCGCCTGCCTCCGTCTCAGCGGTACCGGTCATACCGGCCAGTTTGTGGTACATGCGGAAGTAGTTCTGCAAGGTGATGGTGGCGTAGGTCTGCGTGGCGGCTTCCACCTTCACGTTTTCCTTGGCTTCCACGGCTTGGTGGAGACCGTCGCTCCAACGGCGTCCTTCCATGACACGGCCGGTCTGCTCGTCCACAATCTTCACTTTGTTGTCCTGGATGATATAGTCCTTGTCCTTCTCGAAGAGGGTGTAGGCTTTCAGCAGCTGGCGCACGGTATGCAGGCGCTCCGACTTCTCAGAGAAATCACGCATCAGCTCAGCCTTGCGCAATACCTTTTCGTCGTTGCTGAGGTTTTGGTGTTCCAGCTCGGCGATCTCGGCACCCACGTCGGGCATCACGAAGAAGTCAGGGTTGCCGTATGCGGTGCACAAGGCGTCGATACCTTTCTCGGTGAGGTCGACGGTATTGAGTTTTTCGTCGATGACAAAATACAGCTCATCGTCGATGATGTGCATGTTCTCGCCGCGGTTCTGCATGTAGAATCCTTCGGTCTTCTGGAGCAGGGTCTTCATGCCTTCCTCGCTGAGGAATTTGATGAGGGCATTGTTCTTAGGCAGACCACGATAGGCGCGGAACAGGAGGTCGGCGCCATGGCTCTTCTGCTCATCGGTGGAAGCGGGGTTGGTGAGGATCTTCTTAGCCTCGGCCAGGATGGTGTTCACCAGGCTCTTTTGGCTGTCGTAGAGGCGCACCACATCGGGTTTCAGCTGATCGAACTCCTGGAGGTCGCCACGTGGGGTGGGACCGCTGATGATCAAAGGCGTACGGGCATCATCAATCAACACGGAGTCCACCTCGTCGACGATGGCGTAGTGGTGTTTGCGTTGCACCAGCTCGTCGGGGTTGCCAGTCATATTGTCACGCAGGTAGTCGAAGCCGAACTCGTTGTTGGTACCGTAGGTGATGTCGCACATATAGGCGCGGCGGCGTTCGGCGGAGTTGGGCTCGTGCTTGTCGATGCAGTCAACGGTGAGACCGAGGAACTCGTACATGGCGCCCATCCACTCGGAGTCACGTTTGGCGAGGTAGTCATTCACAGTAACCACGTGAACGCCTTTACCAGCGAGGGCGTTGAGGTAGACTGGCAAGGTAGCCACGAGGGTCTTACCTTCACCAGTGGCCATCTCAGCGATCTTGCCTTGATGCAACACGATACCGCCGATGATCTGGCAGTCATAGTGCACCATATCCCAGGTGACCATGTTGCCGCCAGCCATCCAGCTGTTCTTGAAATAGGCCTTATCCCCCTCGATGGTGACGTGCTCGTACTTGGAGGCCAATTCGCGGTCAAGGTTTGTGGCTTTCACCACCACGGTCTCGTGCTCGAAGAAATACTTGGCGGCGGCTTTCACCACGGCGAACGCCTGCGGCAGGATGTCATTGAGGGCATCCTCAATCTTTTCAAGCTCGCGTTTCTCGAGTTTGTCGACCTCGGTGTAGATCTTTTCCTTCTCGTCCGGGTCCATATCGGGGTTAGCGTCGACGCGAGCCTTCAACTCGTCGATCTGGGCCACTTCCTCGGCGGTCTTGTTTTTGATGTATTCTTGGAATTCCACCGTCTTATGGCGGATGGAGTCGATATCAAGCTTTACGATTTCGTCGTAAGCAGCTAATGTCTTTTGAAGTATGGGCTGAAGGGCCTTGTTATCGCGTGAGGCCTTGTCGCCGAAGAGCTTCTTGAAAAATCCCATTTATGTTAAGTTAAGAGTTTAGAATTAAAAGTTAAGAGTTGTTTCCTTTGACAAAAAACATGCAAAGGTACGGATTTTCCTTTAATTATATAAATAAGTGACAAAAAGTCATTTATTTCTTCAAAAGCTTCGTGACGTTTTCCTTGAGGGAGCGGTCGGGATTGGGAGCGGGAGCCAGGCCGATTTTGGTGCCGGGAAGGATGAGGAAATACTCGGGGAAGGTGCGGACTTCATAACGTTCCAAGAGGAGGATGTCGTTGCCGAGATTAAGCAGCGGCCAGTCGTAATGATGCTCCTCAAAACGTCTTTGATGGCTTTTAAGTTGGTCTTTGGTGCTGACCGTGATGAGTTGCACGCTATCCTGCCACTGGTGATGAAGGTCGGATAGGGTTTCAAATTGGTGGTCGACGGTACGAGACCCAGCATCCACGAACTGAAGCAACACGAGCGACGTTTTGTAGTCGGAGAGTCTAACTGTCATACCATCAAAAGCTGTCAGTTCAAAATCAGGCGCCTCAGCACCTTGGGCGAAACGGTTGAAGCGTTCCAACACATTGGAAACCAAGTTTTTAATCTCGTGAGACTTGCTCTTCTGGCTAATGGATTGAAGTTGTTTCTTCACCCAATTGCGGCTCTGGTAATCCTCGTAGTAGAGGCTGCGCAGTTGATAGATGTTGACCAAGTCCGTCAGTTCAGGGTTGCGTTTGGCAAACTCGTCGGTCAGCTCATAGTTTTTGAAGAGGTCCTTGAAAAGTTCGATATAAGCTTGGCAACGGTAAAGAACCGGTTTGTTATCATAGTATTCTTGAATCACCTTTTTACCGCCATCGGCGTTGACGGCCATCTGAACTGAGGCAAGGCGATAGGTATTGTTTTGAAGCACGAAGTCGTCGGTGATGTCTAGTTCACGGTCGATGGTTGCACGGATGGAGTCGAGGTAACGGTACTGGCGGCGACGGAAAATCTCGTCGAAATAGTTCAGCACGTAGTCGTCGATGATCTCTTCAGAGATGACCAGTTGCCGATAAATGCCACGGTCGGTCGACGTTTTGATTTTTAAGGTTGGCAGTGGGCGCTCGAAATAGGACAACGTCGGATCGTTATCGGGAACCATGATTTTGACGTCGTAGGAGGCACCAGGGCTGACCACGAAGTCGACACCGTCAAGTCCCACGTAGAGGCAGGCCGGGGAGGTCTGGGACACCTCGCCTTCCAGGATGAAGAAGCCTTTGTCATCGCTGGCAGTCTCCGCCACAAGGGTCTCGTGCATGTTGAGGAGGTCATCGTAAACCATCAGACGCATCAAAGCCTCAGGGCGGTTGACACGGCCAGTGACGGTGACGTTTTGGGCTGGAAGCAACAATGAAAGAAATAACAATATTAATATAACAAATCGTTTCATATCAATAATTCTAGCATCCTACGGATGCGGATGGCATAGGTGGTCTCGCCAGCTACAGAGCTAACATCCCTTCGGGATGCCTTCTGGCTTCTTACTTCTGTCTTCTGAATTCTTCCAAATTGACCTCTTCAGGAACGAACTTGGAGGTGTCTCCACCGTTTTTATAGATATCGCGGACCACGCTGGAACTGACGCCGACGAGTTCGCTTTCAGTGAGCAAAAACACCGTCTCGAGCTCGGGGTGGAGGCGTTTGTTAGCGTGGCAGATCATATTCTCATACTCGAAGTCGCTACCGCTGCGGAGGCCGCGGATGATGAATCGGGCGCCTACCTTCTTGCAGAAGTCGGCGGTGAGGCCGTCGTAGCTCTCCACCATGACGTTGGGATAGTCAGCAAAGACGTCCTTGCACCATTTGATGCGGTTCTCCAGGGGGAAGGTGGAGCGTTTCTCCATGTTGACGCCTACGGCGACGTAGATGATGTCGAACATCGGCAGGGCGCGCAGCACGATGGAGCGGTGCCCGAGGGTGATGGGATCGAAGGATCCAGGGAATACGGCGATTCGTTTCATAGTTAGAAGTTATTCAGTTGTTCAGTTAGCAGTTTTCCACTTTCCACTCTCCACTTTCAACTCTTCACCGAGGGTTTCAGCGATGGAACGGTAGGTGTTTTTCAAAAACCATTCCAGATCGTATTCGCTGAGAAAGGTAACCTCGGTGATGTCCTCATCGAGTTGAGGTTGGACATGGCTGTCATCGGCAGTGGTCATCAAAAACCAAGAAGTCTGCTTTAGACGCCATTCATCGTTATACAGGTAACAATGCCATGAAGAGGGTAGTTGCCGAACAATTGTCAGATCTTTCAACCCAGTCTCCTCCTCCACTTCCCGCAAGGCTGTAGCGGAGACCTCTTCACCATCTTCGACATGGCCTTTAGGCAAATCGGGAATGCCATAGCGTTGGATGGCTGCGAAACACCCGTCAGAAAACACCACCCCTCCTGCAGCCGGAGCCATACGGAAGGTACGAAGCAAAGCAGCGGAGAGCACCTCGGGGCTGAGGCCGTCGATGGTGACATCCTCGGTGAGGTTCACCACCAGCCACTGACGAAGAAAACTATGGACTTTTTCAACTTCGTAAGACGCTAATTCAAGGGAAGTTGCGTCCAAATCCAAGTCTTTTTCTTCGATATTCGGAAAAATCAATGCCCTTTGTTCGTAAAAAATCTTGTACATTTGTAACCTCGATAACGAATTTCAACCCGCAAAATTATACAATTTATGAAATATGACGACTCCGCACTGGTTTTAGCGACGCATCTTTTGCAAATCAAAGCCGTAAAACTCAGTCCCAACGCTCCTTTCACTTGGGCTTCGGGATTGCATAGCCCGATTTATTGCGACAACCGCGTCACTTTGTCGTATCCTGCGGTTAGGACTTTTATCCGCCAACAGTTTGTGGAGCAACTGATGCAGCACTACGGCAAGCCCGATGTTATCGCGGGTGTGGCCACGGGTGGTATCGCCCAGGGCGCGCTGGTGGCACAAGAGCTGGGGTTGCCTTTCTGCTATGTTCGTTCCGAGAAGAAGTCGCACGGCATGCAGAATCAGATCGAGGGCGTCGTCGAGTCGGGTCAATCGGTCATCGTCATCGAGGATTTGGTCTCTACGGGTAAGTCGAGTCTTTTGGCAGTGGATGCCTTGCGTGAGGCTGGCGCGAACGTGAAGGGTATGTTGGCCATCTTCACTTACCAACTGCTTTCGGCCGAGGAGAATTTCAAGGCCAAGGAATGCTCATTGCACACACTGACCAATTACGAAACCTTGATTTACAAGGCCATCGAGGAGAGTTACATCACCGAGGCCGACCAGCAGTCGCTCATGGAATGGCGGAAGGATCCTCAGGCTTGGTCGGATAAACACTGATTTCTTTGATATCGTAAACGTATTTCCTTTCAGATTCGTCGAGGGTTTCCAATCGACCGAAGGGGTCTATTCCAGTGATAATGCGCCTGACTCGAAGGCCATTTACTTCGTAATCGGCCCAAATACGGTAACGGTATAACCTATTTAAATAGTCTTCCCTGATTTTAACGATGCCTTCGTCGGTATGAAGCCATTGCACCCGTTGTTCAACGGCCTCCACCAACTTTTCGAGCAAAGGCTTCAACTCAACCTCTGAACCAAGGATCATTTTCAACGAAACTGGATGTGTCGGCCAGTCTTGGAATTGCATCTGATTGACATTCAGTCCAATACCCACAACCGACACCCCCATCATCTGGCCTCGTATGGTACTGTTAATCAAGACACCCGCCAATTTCTTTCCATCAACAACAATATCGTTTGGCCATTTCACAAAAGCCCTGACAGGGAGCATCGTGTCGAGTACATCAAGCATTCCCAGTGGAACCGCTTGAGAGAGCAAAAACTGATCTGCGGCCTTCAAGAACGACATGTCGACTCCCATGCTGAAGGTGAGGTTCATCCCTGGTGAACTCTCCCAACTGTTGGTACCCATGCCCTTGCCCGCAAGCTGTTCATCGGCAAAAACCACGCAGGAGATGCGCTCTTGCTCGGGCATCTCCTGCAGATAAGCATTGGTCGAACCGACCCTTTCAAGATGTAGATACCGGGAAGGCATCACTTGACAACGACTCTCCAAACCTGGTCGCCGGCTTTGATGGCATACACGCCGCATCCAAAGCGTTTCAAGTCGACTTGTAGCTCGCCTTCGCAAACCCCTTCATAGACGCATTGTCCGGTCATGTTGTAAATGGACATGTTCTGTCGTCCTTCTGTCGTCATGATAACCACACCCGAAGTCGGATTAGGATACACTCCCGTGGCAGGGCTGTCCAATTCCTCAATACCAGTGTATACTTCATAAGAGAACTCGTTGCTTTCGCTATACTCGAAAGACTTGCCCGAGAACAAAGTTTTATTCCCTGCTTTTACGCCATAGACGCCACTCCCCTCAAGGCCGTTGCCGCCAGCATCGTAAATAGTGAAATCGTAACATCCGTCAGCGGTAATCTCAAAGGTCTCGTTATAGATATGATTCGCCTCCTCATAGGGACCGCCTTCCAAGACCACCACTCCCGTAGTCATGTCAGTCAGTTTCCAAGTGGTCTCGCCAGGGTTGGTGTCGGTACGGATCGTAAGTTTTATGGCCACCTGCGAATTGTCGGGCGAGCCTTGGATGGTACTCGCGACCTCGTTGTTCAAAGGTCCTTCATCGATGACACCGTTGACACTGGCGATTCTCACCACAAATTGGTTTTCTTCTTCCACGGCAAATTCAACTTCACCGAGTTCAACCTTTGTATCCTCGAAAAGTCCCAGATTGCCTGTCCACTCAACGGTTTTCACCACTTTGTCGTTAACCACGACCTCCAGCACAGCGTTGGTCAGAGGCTGACTGCCGTTGTTGGTGATTGTCACTATCGGTTCTACCACACCACTGCAACTCATGCTCTTCAGGTTGGTTAGGTCGATGAGTGCCGCCTCGTTGGCGTAATACGGTTCAAAAGAAGTGCTCGACTTGCAAGCTTGGATCACCTCTTTGTTTCCACTATTCTGGATCCAGGCGATGGCGTCAATTTGGTCGACATCGTACACGTTAGCCATTTCCCAGCTGAAGGTGTAGGCAAAGTAGTCGCCCTCCGACATACTGCCAAGGGAAGTCCCAGAAGCTGCAGGAAGAAGTTTCTTCATCACGCTGTAGAAATCACGTTCTCCGTTACTTCCTGGAGCCGAAGTGTAGTGGATTTCTTTTTCGATGACCCCCACATACAATCTGAGCGATCCGTCGACATCGGTCAGGGCGCGACCCATCACATGGACGACAACGGTGTTGTCTACGATCTCATACCTCAGCCGCATCTCGCAAGGCGAGGTGACGGCAAGCCAGTTGTTAACCATACTTTGGTTTAAGCTGGCCGGATTACCAGCGTAACGCATACCGTCAACAACCGTATGCGGCACCGAATTCACTTCATAATAACCCCTTCTTGAATTGTTATCCCCAGTGTTGTGAAGATACATCGGGTCGTTGGCGCCAGGCCAATTCATATGATATTTGATAGCGGCGACACGGTCTGCATTGTTATTGATAAGTGCATCAAGGCCAGGGTTATACTGGGCACAGGGTCCGCAACTGGTATTGGTAAAGCACTCGAACAGCAGGATACGCTCGGTTTGGGCATTAGTCCTAAAGGCAAACAACACCAGCAAGGAAGCAAGAATAAGGGTAGTTTTTTTCATGATGGTAGAGTTTTTGTTGATTTTGGTGCAAAATTAAAATGTTTTTTGTATTTTTGCAAGTTGGTAATGACATAAATAAAATCAAACGATATGAAAAAAGCATTCTTTACTTTAGTACTTTTGGCCGTCACGACCCTTCTGTCGGCCCAATCTTTCCAGTTTGAATGGGAAGGCACTGTTTACGAAGATGGCCAAACCATCATTTGCCCCTATGATGAGGCTATGGGAGAATACCTGCAACACATGAGTATCAGGAATTTGACTGACTCTGATTTGGACATTGTCATAGAGCAATTTGTCATTGAACCTGCTCCTGGAGCAATGGTTCAGCTCTGCTGGGGAATGTGCATGGTTGGCGACACCATCGTCTCCCACCCTGTAACAGTCCCTGCCCAAACCCTTTCGACTGATGATTTATCCTTCCACGTGACGTTCTTAGAGGGTGAAACCGGCGTTGTTTCTGTCCGTTACATTGCCTACTACGTGAACCGTGTCGAAGAGGCCATTTCCCTCAACCTTCTTGCCGGTGCCACCGCCAACGTTGCCGAGACCAACTTCAGCCTGGGTCAGGCTTATCCTAACCCGGCCTCCACAGAGGTGCACTTTAACCTTCAGAGCAACGACAACGTCAACGTGACAGTTTACAACCTCCTCGGACAGGAAGTGAAATCACAACTTGTGGGTGCTCACCAAAGCCGCGTCAACATCGCTGTCGACGATCTACAGCCAGGCATTTACTTCTGCCGCTTCTCCGTCAACGGCATGGTTGAGAGAACCGAGAAGTTCATCGTGAAGCATTAATCATGATCACTGAAGAGCAAGCTAAGAAAGACATCCGCGAACTGCTGGAATTCATTGGCGACGACCCCAACCGTGAAGGGCTGAAGGCCACCCCCGACCGTATTCTCCGAATGTTCAAGGAGATGTTCCGAGGCTATGACCCTAGCCAAAAGCCAGTCATCACCACCTTCCCCAACGGCCAGGACGGCATCATCTACGACAACATGGTCATCGACAACGGACCATTCTATTCCGTTTGCGAGCACCATTGTCGCACCTTCTTCGGAGAATACTGGTTCGCCTACATCCCCAATAAGCACGGGCGCATCCTCGGCCTATCAAAGATTGGTCGCGTCATCGACTACTGTTCTTCAAAACTCCAGGTGCAGGAACGTCTGGTGCAGGAAGTGGTCGAGATGCTCACCGAGGCCCTCGGAACCGAGAACCCACCGCGTGGCATGGCCCTCATGATGAAAGGCCGCCACATGTGCAAGGAGAGCCGCGGTGCCCGCAAAGAGGGTTACATGATCTCCACCTACCTCACCGGTGTGTTCAAGTCAGACCTCCGCGTGAGAAACGAATTTATGTCTTATATCAAAGAATGGCGTCCATGAAAAAAACCATCAACCTGCTCAGCATCTGCCTGCTGATCGCCATGTTCAGCTGTACAGTTCCCTCCGGAGAACACGTCACCGAGCATTTTCCCCTGAACAGCGGTTACTATAGTCTTTATGTCAGCGATGGCATGATTGTCACTATCTCCGATGCCGTCGACGACATCGTCATCACCGCCGACGAGGCCGTGATGCAAAAGATGCACGTTGAAAACAACAGCGGCCGACTGAGGATCTTCCGAAACGACTTCTCCTTGGCCTACCCCACCAAAACCACGGTCACCCTTCCTTACGACCCCACTTTGAGACAGATCGAGGTGCACATGGATTCGGAATTCCACGCCCACTCCGAATACGGCATCGAAGCCAATGAGGTGAAGATCAAACTCGACGGGAATAGCAAGTTCTGGGGGTACGTCCTCGCCGACAACCTCGACCTAATCCTCAACAACGGGTCGGAAGCCATCTGTTCCTACGATGTCCACGACCTCATGTACGTAAAACTCACCGACGACTCCTATGCCGACCTCGATGGTTACGCTGATGCCGTCAACCTGATTATGGAAGACAACTCCGAGATTGAGCCCAGCTGGAATGGCGACTACTACACCTTTTCCTGCAACTATTGTTACGGCACCATGAGCAACAACTGCAAGGCCTATATCGATTGCGAGAGCAAAATCGCCATGACGCTCACCAACAATAGTTTCCTCTATTACACCTGCGTCCCCGACCTCAGCGAGAGCTTGATCGACGACAGTTCTGACTTTATTTACAGTGGAGGAAACAAGAAGTAGTGGAAAGTTGAAAGTGGAAAGTGGAAAGTTAAAGTTAAAAGTTTTCCACTTTCCACTTTCAACTTTCCACTTCCCAATTGTTAAGGGGGTTCTCATCAAGGGTTCCCTTTTTTCGTGCCCATTCAATAAACAAGGTGCGGAGGTCTTCCTCGCTGTTCCAAACGCGGTGAGCAGCAATGTCCTCCTGAGCCCAGCCGCAGCCGTTCACAAAGTGGTTGCCTCCTCCCATGGAACGGTAAGAGTTCATCACCACCCGATAGGTCTTGTCTAACTCAAAAGGAGTACCGTCGGCCATGTTGATAATGGTCACACGCTCACCATAGGGCTTGCGGTCGTCGATCTGATAAACGATGCCTGCCGCGCAGTCGAAGTTAAAGATGATACTACGGATTTCATAGGAGTATTCGAGATGGGCTTTCACATCACGTCCGGTCATTTCTACCACGGCCAGCGAGTTTTCAAAAGGATACCACTTGAAAAAGTCGTCCACCGTGAGCATGCCTGGTTCAAGTTCGAAGCGACTACTGAGTGGGGCTGCCAACGAGATGTCGGCAGGATACCCACATGCCTCCACCACATCGAATTGGCAGCGGTGAATCTCGTCCACCCAAAGGCAAGAACCTTGATACACCTCATCGGGAACGATCTTGACAGGAAGCACAGCCACCTCCTCATTCTGGTATTGCTCGGCACGGTCGAGGTATGGCTGCAACATAGCGGCAAAGTCGGGGTCAACCTCCTGATCTTCGGTGGGCGTCAGGCCAACATGGATTATGGGACGCTTCCCTTTCTCCAGCTTCACGTCAGCCTCGGCAAAAGCGGCGCCTCTACAACCAGAATTCAACACATATACAGTATCTCCTTCAATATTTACTATCTTTTCCGCCCTCGCTCTATGGTCGTGGCCATAGAACACCAGGTCAAGTCCAGGCACATGCTCAGCAATCCATTTGGTGGAGTTCTCGCGACCCAAGGGAGCATCTTCGGGCAGGTTCTGCTCCTGGGGTTCCCATCCTGAGTGGAAGAGGCCCACCATCAGGTCGGGATGTTCCGTCTCGCGGATTCGTTTCACCCAAAAGGCTGCGGCATCCTCCGCCTTCTCAAAGCGAAGTCCCGGCCTCAGACGGTCAGGCACCCAGGTCACCACGTAGGGAGTAAGAAGTCCCAACACCGCAATCTTGAAGCCATCGCGTTGCAGCACCACGTAGGGCTGCCAATAGGGCTTGCCCGTGGATTCATCGATGACGTTGGCACACACCACAGGCATCTTCACCTCTGAATAAACACGGTCGAACACCGCTCGACCAGCCTCCACATCATGATTGCCAACACCTATCACATCGTAGGGAAAGAAGTTGAGGAAGGCCGACACGAGATTGGGATGCTCTGCATCGCGGTTGGAGCAGTATTGGTAAGGTGTACCCTGCATATTGTCACCATTATCGAGCAGAATCAGGTGGTCGCCCAGTTCGTTTTTCATCTGCCGGATTAAGGCGGCGTCGTTGGCAAATTCGGCGAACGAGCCGTGCGTGTCGGTTGTTTCCACAAAGGTCAAACGGGTCTCCTTAGGGGTACAGGCAGCACCCATCAAGGTCAAAATCAACATGGTTAAGGCGGTTTTTTTCATGAAAATGACTTTTTTTTCCAAAAAATGGCTTTCGAAGCCACAAAAATAGTATTTTTGCAGTTACAATTCCAAGTCTGAAGAAAAATGGCTGAAGTGAGCATCATATTGTCCGAGATTGAGGTCAAGGTGAGAAAACTCATCGATGCAAAGAACCAGCTCATCGAGGAAAACAGACGATTGGCGAGCGAGAACAAGGTGCTTCGTGAGGAAAACGAGGCCTTTGCCCGGACGAGCCAGGAGTTGCAGGATAAAATTAATAAAACAACAATTGTTAACGCACTCGGAAACAGTGAAGAAGAGATAAAAGAAGGGAGAAGGCTCGTCAGGGAGCTCATCAAGGAGATTGATCAGTGCGTTTCGATTTTGAACTCAAAGGAGTAAGTTAGATACAATGTCAGCCATGGACGAGATTTCGATCAATATTGTCATTGCCGACCGGTCGTACAAACTGACCGTAGCCCGGGCTGACGAAGGGATGGTGAGGAAGGCGGCTTCCTTGATCAACGAACGAATCAAGTCATACTCAGCGCATTACGCATTCAAGGACATTCAGGACCTTTTGTCGATGACCGCGCTGCAGTTTGCCACCTCCTCCGTAAAATACGAGTCGGAACTTGCTTACCGGGATCAAGATTTGGGACACCAACTTGATGAACTGAACGCCCTGCTCGACCAGCAGTGAAGGGTTCTTTGAAAGTATAAGATTCTGTCTGTCTGAACGCATCAGGTAAACTCATCAAATAATATCAAATTCAATCGGTTTACTCGCGTTTTGTAAAAACAGGCCTCATCCCCTCGGGGAGCACCTCGGTGCCGGTGGACGTTTGCGCGGCGCGGAGACCACAAGCGTGTCTTTAGGGAGTTTATTCTTTTCCCGAAGGACAGACAGAGTCTTTTTTCCTTTTCTTCCATGCAACCGAGTAAAACAGAAGTAACATGTTATTACTCAACATCTTTTACACTATCATCCCCATCGCAGCCCTCATTGTGGGACTCGCCATAGGATATCTGGTCACCGCCACCCTTCTTAAAAAAGCGGTGACAAAAGAGGCCAACGCCTACCTCGAAGAAGCCAAAGAAAAAGCCGAAGTCATCAAGAAGGAGCGCATCCTCCAAGCCAAGGAGAAATTCCTCCAGATGAAAGATGAGCACGAGAAAGCCTGCAACGAGCGCAAACGTGAGTTGCAGAAGACCGAGAACAAGGTCAACCAACTGCAACAGCAGGTCAACCAGAAGATGGAGGAGATCCAACGCAAAAGCAAGGAGATACAGAGCCTTCAGGACAAACTGACCGCCCAGCAGGAAGCCCTCGGCAAGCGAAAAGCCGAACTGGATCGCAGATACGAGGAAGCCTCGAAGAAACTGGAAACCATCTCGGGCCTCTCGGTGCAGGAGGCCAAGGACCAGCTCATCGAGTTGGTGAAGGACGACGCCAAGGCCGAAGCCATGGTCTACGTGAAAGAGATCACCGAAGACGCCAAGATGAGCGCCAACCAGGCAGCCAAGAAGATCGTGCTGGAGACCATCCAGCGCACTGCCGCCGAGACCGCCATCGAGAATACCGTGAGCGTGTTCAACATCGAGAACGATGAGATGAAAGGCCGCATCATCGGCCGCGAGGGCCGCAACATCCGCGCCCTCGAAGCCCTCACCGGCGTGGAGATCATCATCGACGACAGCCCCGACGCCATCCTGCTCTCGGGCTTCGACCCCATCCGCCGCGAGATTGCCCGCCTGTCATTGCAGAAACTCGTCACCGACGGACGCATCCACCCCGCACGTATCGAAGAGGTGGTCCACAAAGTGGAGAAACAGGTGGAACAGGAGATCATCGAGACCGGTAAGCGCACCGTCATCGACCTCGGCATCCACAACATGGCCGCCGACCTCATCAAGATGATCGGCCGCATGAAGTACCGTTCCTCATACGGTCAGAACCTCTTGCAGCACTCCATCGAGGTAGCCCAACTGAGTGCCACCATGGCCGCAGAGTTGGGCCTCAACCCCAAGACTGCCAAACGCGCCGGCCTGCTCCACGACCTCGGCAAAGTTGCAGAGAATGAAGAAGAACTGCCGCACGCCATCCTCGGCATGAAGGTCGCTGAGAAGTTCAAGGAGAAACCCGACGTGTGCAACGCCATCGGTGCTCACCACGACGAGATCGAGATGGAAACCCTCATCTCCCCCATCGTGCAGGTTTGCGACGCCATCTCCGGCGCACGTCCCGGCGCACGCCGCGAAGTGGTAGAAGCCTACATCCAACGACTCAACAAGCTGGAGGAGATGGCCATGAGCTACCCGGGCGTGGTGAAGACCTACGCCATCCAGGCTGGCCGCGAGCTGCGCGTCATCGTAGGTGCCGACAAGGTGACCGACCAAGACGCCGACCGCATCGCCTACGACCTCTCGAAACAGATCCAAAACGAGATGACCTACCCGGGTCAAATCAAGATCACTGTCATCCGAGAGACCCGCGCCGTCAGTTTCGCGAAATAAGGTAGAGGCGGACCCACGTGTCCGCCTTTTTTTTGATTTTTTTTGAAACATTCTGTCATAGTCGCCTACCTAAGGGTGCTATGACAGAATTTTTCTTATATTATGTTTGGGAAAACCGGCTGCTCACGGGAAAATTGCTAACCTCCGACGGGCAGCCAGTGGAAGTCGTCAACCCGGGGTTTCGGAACACCAACTCAGGTCCCGACTTCCTGGAGGCCAAGGTGCGTATCGGCGGACAGCTGTGGGCAGGCCATGTGGAAATTCATGTGAAAACCAGCGACTGGAACCGGCATGGGCACCAACACGACAACGCCTATCGTAACGTAGTGCTACATGTGGTCTACGAAGACGACGCCAAAGTGAACCACATCCCCGTGCTGGCATTGAAAGGGCATTTCGATCTTACGCTTTACCACCGCTACGAGAAGATTATGGCCTCGCAACATTGGATAGCATGCGAACGCCAACTCGCTGAAGTGCAACCCTTTACCGTCAACACCTGGCTGGAACGCATGGCCGTGGAACGGCTGGAGGGAAAAGCAAGAAAAGTCGCTAAGGCCCTAGAATCCAACAAGTTCGATTGGGAAAACACCCTTTATCAGCTGTTGTTGCGCTACTTCGGTATGAAAGTCAACAACGAAGCCTTCGAGACCTTGGCCTCCCTCCTCCCCTTCAAGACACTGATGAAACACGCCGACCAGCTGCCCCAGCTGGAAGCCATGTTGCTAGGTTGTGCAGGATTTCTCTCCTTAGAGAGTGACGAGGCCTATCCGCAACTGCTCCAACGCGAGTTTGCCGCACTTCGCTCCAAATTCAACTTGATCTGCATGCCCGTGGAACGATGGAAACACCTCAGGATGCGACCGGTGAACTTTCCTGCCGTGCGGTTGGCCCAACTGGCCCAGATGATCCACCACCACGGATGCCTGTTCGCCAAAATCAAGGAAGCTGTGACCGTCAAAGAAGTCAGGGCTCTTTTTGACGTAACCGCATCGGAATATTGGGACACGCATTTCCGTTTCTCCGTCACCGGTCCGCCCAAACCAAAGCATCTGGGCGAAGGCACCGCTGATGTGCTAATCATCAACGCAGTGGTACCGTTATTGTTCTGCTACGGTCAGTTCCACAAAAGCCAAAGCTATTGTGAGAAAGCACTGCGTTTCCTCGATGAAACTGCCGCCGAGGACAACACCATCGTCAGGCATTTCGCCGCCATCGGGATGACGGCGCGCAACGCCATGCAGTCGCAAGCCCTGCTTCACCTCCACAGCCATTACTGCCGCCGCAAGCAATGTCTTGAATGCAGCATCGGCAATATTTTATTGCGAAGCAA
>JAILBC010000104.1 GCA_024681295.1 Bacteroidales bacterium | reverse complement strand
AACACGAACGCATACACCGCGACGCTGAGGGCATGAATCCAACGCGGGAGACTTGCTCTTGTCGATCAATTTCTGGCGCCCTTTGCGCACTAATTGTTGAATAGTCGGCATTTTGTTAGAATTTGTTTAACTGTTTGTTTTTAATCCTATTTTTTGGACAATATTTTTTCACTCAAGCTGAACACAGCTCAAGATTCACGATTTTCAAGATGTAGTCAGGGAGATTTTCGGCCATAATTCAGGCCTGAAGTCTATAAACCCACGATGCAACCGCTAACTTTGACACTTTTGTCCGCATCGTGCAGAGACCTATAACGGTTTAGTTTTCAGGTCCCCGACCATATCTATTCAAAGGTAAAACCTTTTACTCATTCAGCGGCGCAAAAGTACAACTTTTTCTTTTATCAACAACAGTTTTTGATAAAATTTTTCGAAAAATTTTTGTTTTTGCTAAAATACTGATACTCAGTACTTTACAAATCTATCCTCGCCGTTGCTCAGCCCAAGCAACTCACTACGACCGAAAAGAAGGAAGATTTTTTGGCTCCAAATCAGCTCCCAAAGGATACGACTCACGCGAACTTGATCCTCAGCAGAGAGCTCTTCACTGATCAAAATCGTGTTTTCATCCGTCTTTTTCACCCGATGCTCTTGGAATCCCATCTGGACCAATTGATAGCACAAACTGACAAAGGTGATGCCCGTGGTATGGTCACGGCTGTCCATCACCATATTGATTCTTTCTTTGAGCTCCTCGTTGCTGTAATCAAGTCGTACTGGATTGGAATCGTAATTCATAGCGTCGTGTTTTTAAAATTTCAAGGTACAAATTTAAGGATTATTCCGAAGAATCCAAAAAAATCCACAAAAAATTGCTATCTTTGCGACCCATTATATTAATAGGTATGGTTGTCAAACTCATCGTCGTTTGGTTTTTGGCCGTGGTCGCCTTTTTTGCCCTATGGGCGATCCTGGCCAAAGTGGTCAAACGCATCAGCGAGAAGAAAAACAAAACAGAATAAATCATGAAATACGACGTCATCGTTATCGGCAGCGGCCCGGGAGGCTATGTAGCTGCCATCAGAGCATCACAATTGGGAAAGAAAACCGCAGTGGTCGAGAAAGCTGAACTCGGCGGCATCTGCCTCAACTGGGGCTGCATCCCCACCAAGGCCCTCTTGAAGAGCGCCCAAGTATACAACTACATCAAACACGCCGAGAACTACGGCATCAAGGTAGAAGGCGAAGCCGCCCCCGACATGACCGCCGTGGTGGCCCGCAGCCGTGGCGTGGCCGAGACCATGAGCAAAGGCGTGCAGTTCCTCCTCAAGAAAAACAACGTGGAGGTCATCGCCGGCTACGGCCGCCTCACCGCCGACAAACAGGTCTCGGTGACCGATGCCGAAGGCAACGTCACCTTGCACGAGGCCGACCATATCATCCTCGCCACCGGATCACGCGTACGCGAGCTGCCTGCCCTACCTATCGACGGCAAACGCATCATTGGCTATCGCCAGGCTTTGGTTCTCGACCAACTCCCTGTGAGCATGGTGGTTGTTGGTTCAGGAGCCATCGGCTCGGAGTTTGCCTTCTTCTTCACCAGCATGGGCGTCAAGGTCACCCTCGTGGAGTTCCTGCCCAACGTGGTGCCCAACGAGGACGAGGAAGTGTCCAAGCAAGTAGAGCGTGCCTTCAAGAAACTGAAGATGACCGTGATGACCGAAGCCTCGGTGACCCATGTGGATACCACCGGCGAGAAATGCGTGTGCACCATCAGCACCAAGAAAGGCGACAAGACCGTAGAGGCCGACATCGTGCTCTCCGCCGTAGGCGTGCAGACCAACATCGACGACCTCGGACTGGAGACCCTGGGCATCGCCACCGAGCGCGGCAAAGTCGTCGTCGACGACTTCTACCGCACCAATGTGCCGGGAGTCTACGCCATCGGCGACATCGTACACGGTCCTGCCCTGGCCCACAAAGCCGACCATGAAGCCACCATCTGCGTGGAGAAGCTCTGCGGCCTCGATCCGAAACCTTTGAACTACGCCAACATCCCCGGCTGCACCTACACCACACCCGAGATCGCTTCCGTCGGCCTGAGCGAAGCCAAAGCCATCGCCGCCGGCTACGAAGTCAAGATCGGCAAGTTCCCCTTCACCGCTTCAGGCAAAGCCACCGCTGCCGGCAACAAGGACGGCTTCATCAAGGTGGTGTTCGACGCCAAGACCGGCGACTGGTTGGGCTGCCACATGGTCGGCGACAACGTCACCGAAATGGTCGCCTCCGCCGTCCTCTGCCGTGAACTCGGCGCCAAAGGCGAGGACATCATCCACGCCGTGTTCCCCCACCCCACCATGTCGGAGGGCATCATGGAGGCGGCGGCTGCAGCGTATAACGAGTGCGTGCATCTGTAAACGGAAAACGGAAAACGGAAAACGGAAAGTTTTATGGAAATCATAGAAACAAAGATAAAGGATTTATTAATCATCAAGCCGGATGTGTTCCAGGATGATCGTGGCTACTTCTTTGAGAGTTACAACAAGCAACGCTTCCTGGAACACGGGCTCGACATGACCTTTGTGCAGGACAACGAGTCGCAGTCGATGCGGGGGGTGCTGCGTGGCCTGCATTTCCAAAAGCCACCTTTTGCACAAGGTAAGCTCGTGCGAGTGGTGAAAGGCGCCGTGATGGACGTGGCTGTCGACCTCCGAAAGGACTCCCCCTCCTACGGGCAGTGGGAGTCGGTCGTGCTCACCGAAGGCAACAAGTTCATGTATTGGATTCCCGAAGGCTTCGCCCATGGCTTCTTATGTCTTGAAGACCACTCGGTGTTCACCTACAAATGCACCAACGTCTACCACAAAGCCTCCGAAGGCAGCCTCCGCTGGAACGACCCCGACCTCAATATCAAATGGGATATTGAAAACCCCATCTTGTCTGAGAAAGATAAAGTATCACCCCTTTTTAAAGAGTTTATCACACCCTTTTAAAAACGGAAAGTGGAAAACGGAACCCCGAAGGGCTCACCGACCGAATGGGAGGTAAAACGGAAAAAGTATAATATTATGAATAAAAGAAATGTTTTTTGGGCTTCTGCCATCGCTATATTATTAATAGGTGTCACCGCAGCGGTCACCTTCAGCATCGCCCAAAGTCCCGTCGAGGAAGACGAGAACTTTGTGGCTGGACTCAACCCCGACGTGCTGACCTTCGACCACATCGACCAGAACGCCCACGACATCGAACTGCCCGAGACCATGGAGTTTTGTGGGGAGTCGGTGCCCCTCGACCGTTTCTACGTCCGCGAGGCCTTAGAACGTGAGATTTTAGTTAATACTTATAGGCATGCTAGTACTATACTTGTGTTGAAGCGCACAACCCGATGGTTCCCCGTCTTCGAACCCATCATGAGGAAGAACAACCTTCCGCGTGACTTCGTGTACCTCGCCATGATTGAGAGCGACCTCACCAATGCCGTGTCACCCTCGAAAGCCGTTGGCTTCTGGCAGTTCCTTGAAGGCACTGGCAAACAGTACAATCTCGAGATCAATAAGGAGGTGGACCGCCGTTACGATCAGGAGATGGAGACCCAAGCCGCGTGCAACCTGCTCAACGACCTTTACAAGCGTTTCAACAGCTGGACGCTGGCCGCCGCTGCCTACAACTGCGGTGGAGGCCGCATCTCTCGTACCATGGAGGAGCAACAAGTCACTTCCTATTACGACATGCTGCTACCTGCGGAAACTGAGCGTTACATCTACCGGCTTCTGGCCTTCAAACTCATCACGGAGAATCCAAAGAAATACGGTTTCCAGATCAGCGATGACGGGTGGTACCAGCCTTTGGACTACAAGACCGTCACCGTCACCGAGTCGATCACCGACCTTGCCGCCTTCGCCGTCAGCCATGGCACCAACCTCAAGATGCTCAAATACTACAATCCTTGGCTTCGCAGCAACACGCTAACGATTTCCCAAGGCAATAGTTACGTCATTAAACTACCAAGATAAGTGAGGAGTTAGGAGTGAGGAGTGAGGAGTAATGAATGAGTTTTCGGAAGATAAGACATTAGAGATATTAGGTGCTCGGGAGAACAACCTGAAGAACATCGACCTGTCGATCCCCCGCAACGCCTTGGTGGTCGTCACCGGCATCAGCGGCAGCGGCAAGTCGTCGTTGGCGTTCGACACCATCTATGCCGAGGGCCAGCGCCGTTACATGGAGAGCTTCTCAGCCTACGCCCGGCAGTTTGTGGGCAACATGGAACGCCCCGATGTCGACAAGATCACGGGCCTGAGCCCCGTCATCAGCATCGAGCAGAAGTCGGTGAACAAGAACCCACGCTCCACGGTGGGCACCATCACCGAGATCTACGACTTCCTGCGCCTGCTCTACGCCCGCATCGGCGAGGCCTACTCCTACAACACCGGCGAGCGCATGGTGCGCTACTCCGAGGAGCAGATTACCGACCTCATCCTTAAGGACTACCAAGGCAAGCGCATCGTGGTGCTAGCTCCTAGTGTAAGAGGGCGCAAGGGACACTATCGTGAACTGTTCGAACACATCCGTCAGGCCGGCTTCACCCGGGTGCGCGTCGACGGCGAGATGCGCGAGATTGAGTTCGGCATGATGCTCGACCGTTACAAGACCCACGACATCGAGATTGTCATCGACCGCATCGAGGTCAACGACGACTGCAGGTCACGCATCAGCAAGTCGGTGCAGACCGCCTTCCGTTATGGCAAGGGATTGCTGATGATTTTAAGTAGTGAGTTAGGAGCTCCTCACTCCTCACTCAGATATTTTAGTAGGCTCCTGATGTGCCCCACCACCGGTCTCTCCTACGAGGACCCTGAGCCCAACACCTTCTCGTTCAACAGTCCCTACGGTGCCTGCCCCAAGTGCAACGGCATGGGCGAGATCACCGTGGTCGACAAGGAGAGACTCATCCCCAACCCCGAGCTCAGCATCCGCAAAGGCGGACTAGCTCCAGCAGGAGAATACAAAGCCAGTAGTTGGATCTTCCATCAGCTGGAGGCCATTGGCTTGAAATACGGCTTCACCCTCGACACCCCCATGAAAGAGATCTCCGACGAGGCCTTGGATGTCATCCTCTACGGCACCAACGAGACCTTCGAGGTGAAGCGCGAATACATAGGAATCAACTCCGTATATAAAATCAATTTCGAAGGCATCATCAACTTCATCGAGAGCCAGAATACCGAGGAAGCCCCAGCCAGCATCGCCCGTTGGGCCGGCTCGTTCATGAACCACGTGACCTGCCCCGTTTGCCACGGCACACGGTTGAAGAAAGAGGCCCAGTACTTCCTCATCGATGGGAAGAACATCGCCGAGGTGGCGGAGATGGACATCTACAGCCTGTGTGAATGGATTGAGGACCTGCCTTCGAAGCTTACGGAACGTCAAAACGAGATTGGCAAAGAGATCCTCCGCGAGATCAACAAGCGTGTGCATTTCCTCTTGGACATCGGCATCGACTATCTGAGTCTGAACCGTCCTGCAGCCTCCCTCTCCGGCGGTGAAGCCCAGCGCATCCGTCTGGCCACCCAGATTGGCTCGCAGCTCACCGGCGTGCTCTATATCCTTGACGAGCCCAGCATCGGGCTCCACCAGCGCGACAACCATCGACTTATTGAGTCACTCAAGGAATTGCGCGACATAGGCAACTCCGTCATCGTGGTCGAGCACGACAAGGACACCATGCTCAGCGCCGACTATCTGGTTGACATTGGTCCAGGTGCCGGTCGCCATGGCGGCGAGGTGGTTTTTTCCGGGACTCCGGAGGAAGCCTTGCAGGGGCATTCCATCACTTGTGATTATTTGAGTGGCCGTCGAAATATCGAAATATCGAAATATCGACGACCACCCCACGAGGACCAGTTCCTGGTCATCAACGGTGCCTCCGGCCACAACCTGAAAAATGTCACCTTCAAGCTGCCACTCGGCATCATGACCTGTATCACAGGCGTTTCCGGCTCAGGAAAATCCACCTTGATCAACGAGACCCTCACCCCTATCCTCACCAAGAAGTTTTACCGCTCGGTGAAGGAGCCTTTGCCATACGACAGCATCGAGGGTGTAAAACTCATCGACAAGATCATCCAGATCGACCAGGCGCCCATTGGACGTACCCCACGCAGCAACCCTGCCACTTACACCAAGGTGTTCGACGACATACGAAAGCTCTTCGGCGAGTTGCCCGAGGCCAAGATCCGCAACTACAAGGCCGGGCGATTCTCTTTCAACGTGAAAGGAGGTCGCTGCGAGGCCTGCAAGGGCGCTGGAGTGAAGCTCATCGAGATGAATTTCCTTCCCGATGTGTCGGTGATGTGCGAAGAATGTCAGGGCAAGCGCTACAACCGCGAGACCCTGGAAGTGCGCTACAAGGGCAAGTCCATCAACGACGTGCTCAACATGACCATCAACGAGGCGGTGAACTTCTTCGAGAACATACCTTCTATCATCCAGAAGATCAAGACTTTGCAAGATGTCGGGTTGGGTTATCTCACTTTGGGTCAAGCCTCCACTACCATTTCTGGCGGCGAGGCCCAGCGTGTGAAACTCGCCACTGAGTTGGCCAAGCGCGACACGGGCAAGACCCTTTATGTGCTGGATGAGCCCACTACTGGCCTGCATTTTGAAGACATCAAGGTGTTGATGAACGTGTTGAACAAGTTGGTCGACAAGGGCAACACGGTAGTTATCATTGAGCACAACATGGATGTAATCAAGTTAGCCGACTGGGTCATCGACATGGGCCCTGAGGGTGGTGACCGTGGTGGGTCTATCCTCTGCGAGGGCACTCCAGAGCAGGTGGCGCAGTGTCCTGAGAGTTACACGGGACAATATCTGAAAAAGGAATTGGGGGGTTAAGCGGCCATCAACGTCTCGCACTTGTCGATGATGTCGTTATCGACGCTGGCACGGGTGTCTTCGCCTTTTCTCTTTTTCTTTTCTTCTTCCACATGGAAGGCAGCCTCTAGGGCGATGAGTACACCCGACCATAGGTAATGCCCAGCGGCTTTCACATATTTCGGATCTTCATAGCGTCCCGTTTCTGTATTTAGTTTTCCATGATCTCTAAGTGCATCGTGAGCGTTTTTGACATAACGCCGAGCTTCAAAGAATGGGTCGGTTTTGATTTCTTTATTAAGGTCTCTCATTGTCTTTGTGTTTTAACGCCACAAAGATACTAAGGAATTTTAAATTATCAATACTTTTTTATATAATTTATTAAAATTTTTAGAAGAATTCCACTTCTCTATATTAATATTAATTTTCAAAGCATCTGACTAGAAAAATTTGAAAAAAGGAAACAGACCATCGCTAACTTTAAAAATAATTATCTATTTTTTCAACACTTTAAAAGAACTAAAAAAAACGGTAGTCTTCCTTCAAAGCCATTGCCTTTGATATTAAGACCTGCGGTGATCCTTCACCAGAAACGATAGCGGTTCATTTATCCGGGGGAGTGAGCCAAGCTCCAAATCTTATTCTGGACATTACTGGTAATATTGGGAAAGCAAAACTGATATTGGGATTAAAAAGAGGTTGGTCTAAGACTTTAAGGCATGTCTATCTCAATTATCATGGTCACTGGTATCTATTGGACCGATTGAAAGTGTTTAGCAAAAACTGGATTCCCAAAAATGTAAAATAAAACAGGCGAGTGATTCGCCTGCTTTAGGTACTTTTAACTCAGGTGACCTAACCCCCTCGTCCATCGTCTGCCGTCACTCGTGACGTTGGAGTTACTTTACCAAAACGAGGGTAATGGTTATTTAAAGTGGCCAAGCCCACTATTTGACTGCAAATATACAATATTTTTTTCATCACGCAAAGGTTTCTCGAAAAAAAGTGACGCAGCGCATCGCCACCTCGAAAAATCATTACCTATTTTTTCAACACTTTAAAAGAACTAAGAAAAACGGTAGTATATTTGCGACCGAAACGTAAAAATAACAAATTATGAAAAGCGTAAACAATGTTAAAATCTTCATACCATTAGGAAACAGTGTGGAGGAAATCAAAAAAAGGGAATCTATTATCTCAGAAACCTATCGAAAGTGGTACGACAGCAACCCTACAAAGGCCGTTTTTAACCATAATCTTAATGATTACATCAACATCCGATTCGTTTCGATAAACGAAACAATCCATCACGCCTCAAGATCATTCTTGTCAACATTGGCAGTACTTCAACTCGATTTAATCTTAAAAAACGCTTACCAAGTGGGGCGACCTGTCAAACCAAAACATGGTAATAAAAACCAGGATGATTTCTCTGAGATAATCATCATGGAATGCCCGTTGATTGGCATGGGCATCGCGAAGCTGACAGTCGGAGTAAAAAAGAAAACAGGAATGAAGATTCAGTACTGTATTACCGCAATTGGGATATAAAAAAACCATCGGAGTTATAAAGGGCTTGGCAGTCGCCATTTCCCGTCCGATGATTTCGATTGCAAATATACAACATTTTTTTCATCGCGCAAGGGTTTTTCCTAAAAAAGTGAAGCAACTTAGTGCCTCCCTTAAAAATCATTACCTATTTTTTCAACACTTTGAAAGAATCATAAAAAACGGTAGTATATTTGCAGTTTCATAGAACAGACAAATTTGATCACCAGCAATGATATAGAAACCTCACGAAAAGAGTATCTCGCCCTCCCCGACGAAGATTGGCGGAAGGATTATTTTGACGAAACCACAGGAGGGTATGTGGCAACCAGTTGGAAAAGAAATGTCAAGAAAAGGATTTCACGGTTACTATTTTGTAACTGGCATTGAAATCATTCATAGTTTCTAAAAGTCAACCGCCAGACCGAACGACTCCGATCTGGCGGGGGGCGGTACAGGCCCACCGAAGTGTCCCGTCCCTTTCTGACTGCAAATATACAACATTTTTTTCACTACGCAAGGTTTTTCCGACAGGCGAAAGAAAAAAGTTATCAACAACTCAACCTCCCCTTGTTAATAAATAATCTTTAAAAAAAGTTTCTCAAACCATAAAAACCTTATCTTTGCACTTTATTAATAAGTAAAAAAGATTAAAAAGACCCATTGAACACAATTGAAAAACCACATAAACACAATTCAATCAACTAATTACTAATTATTAATCCAAAAAGTTATGTTTAAAAAAACTTTACTTTTTATGCTGCTAATGACGCTACTGGCGCCATGGGCGGCATATGCACAGACGTTCACTGTGTATGAAACAGACGGGACTGAAAACAATGAGTACGTCCCATTCCAAGGCTATATGGCCGACGGAGCCCAACACAACCAGATGATTTACCCTGCCACAGACCTTTCAACTGACATGGTGGGTAAATCAATCACCCAGATGGTGTTCTACATTCAAAGCTGGGGCTCCAGTGGTACTACTCAAGGAAACTGGACCGTGTCGCTCGGTGAAACCACAGCCACCACGCTTAGCGGCCTTGACAATACCACTTCTCTTACGCAAGTCTATGAGGGCCAGATGGTGTACAATAATGAACACACTACCATGACCATTACTTTTGATGACGCTTATACGTACCAGGGTGGCAACCTGCTTGTCGACTTTAACCATGCCGCAGCTGGATGGAGAAGAATCTATTTTTACGGCAAGACCGTCACGGGTGCCAGTTACTGTTATGGCAGCCAACGCAACTTCCTGGATAAAGTCACCTTCAGCTACGAGACTCCTGCTACATGCGCTAAGCCTAATGGTTTAGAAGCCACCCTCACCGCTGGTAATGGTTCGATTGCCACTATGAGCTGGACGGAAAACGGCACTGCCACCAACTGGGTGCTTGAATATGGCACAGCCTCCGACTTTACAGGAGCCACCTCGATGACCACAGGCTTCACCGTAAGTGGCACCACCGTTACCGCCAATCTCACTGGCCTCACCGCCGAAGCAAAATACTATGCCCGCGTGAAAGCCAACTGTGGCGGTGGCGACGAGAGTGCTTGGAGCGCAACATGCGAGTTTACGCCTACCAATGCGCTGACACTTACTGTTTATGACGATCCTTCCACCCTCACCACCAACGGTTATATCCCGCTTGGCAGTGGCAACCAAGACTACTACAACCACAGCGAATACATCATTCCCGCCGCAGAGCTTGCCAGTATTAACGGTGCCACCCTCAACTCCATCAAGTTATATGCAAACTACACCCTAACCACAGGTTCAACAACGGTTTACCTAAGAGAAGTTAAAGACGAAACCTTCTCGAGCACAACTCCTTATGGCGTTGCCGGCTCTACAACGGTTTATACCGGAGCGCTCACCATCTCTTCTACCGATGGCATGACGGTTGTGTTCAACGAAGGTTATGACTATAATGGTGGTAACCTTTTAATTGGTTTTTATAAGGAATATGTTGGCAGCTATACTTCCGGCAGCTTCTATGGCCAGAATGTCACAGGAGCCTCCATTGGCGGCTACGGTTCTAGTTCTCCTAGTATCGCTCAGCGCAACTTCATTCCAAAGACCACCTTTAATTACTCGATCAACCCCTACAAAGTTCCCAAGAACCTTTCCGTAAGCAATGTAACCAACACCAGTGCTACTGTTAGTTGGAATGCCCCTGCTTCGGGCACCCCGACTGGCTATAAATACCAATACAAGCCCGATGGCGGTACTTGGAACGCATTGACCAGCACCACCGCCCTTTCAGCCCCGCTTTCTGGTTTAACAGCCAGCACCACCTACACCTTCCAAGTGCAGGCCGTCTACAGCGGCGGCGAGAGTGATTTCGTTTCCACAACCTTCACCACCGACTGCGACGCCTTCCCGATTCCTTACCCCTTCGGCTTCGAGAATAGCGAAATCGACGACCTGGATTGTTGGGAAGAGGTTAATATTGTAAACGCTGGTACGGCCTCCAATAGTTGGGCTAATTCCAACCTTGGCCTCGAGCCTGCAAGAACAGGCGACAATTTCTACATCTTCTTATATGTGGAATACACAAACGAAGGATTACCTTATCAAACACTCATTTCTCCTGAATTGAGCGGCATAACGAATGGCTTGCATGTTGAATTCTATTATCGCCAATACGAAAATGGAGCAGAGACCTTTAGAGTAGGTTATTCAACGACCAATAAAGACCTTGCTAGCTTCACTTGGGGTGCCGAAATCACCAATTCCACTACAGAATACCAACGTTTCTCGGCAAACTATCCAGCCGGAACAAAATATGTTGCCATTCAGCACACTTCAGATGACCAGTATTATCTCTTCCTCGACGATTTCCTCTTTGAAGAAGCTGCTTCTTGTCTCGAACCTACCAATGTGTTGGTTAACAACATCACCACAACTGGTGCAACCGTAAGCTGGACTCCAGGAGCTACGGAAACCGCATGGGACATCTTTGTGACCGAAAAAGCCACCCTCGTCCCCGATGATGCAACAACACCCACTTATGCCAACGTTACCACCAACACCAATTATCCCATCAGCGGCTTGACATCTGGAACCACATATTATGTATATGTCCGCGCCATCTGTTCAGAAAACAGCGCATGGAGCGTTCCTTACGTATTCAATACTGAATGTGAAGGCATGCCATTACCTTACAGTTATGGCTTTGAGGAAACCTCTCTGCCTGTTTGCTGGAGCATTATAAACACCAATACCTCTTATTGTGGTATTGCTCTAAGCACCACTGCTACCAACGCACATAATGGCAGCAACAGTTTGGATTTCTGGAGAGGTTCCGCTACGGGAGACTTGATTGCTGTGTTGCCTTTAGTTGATGCAGCCTATTCACTGAGCGACTATGAATTCACTTTCTGGGCCCAAGGCAATGGTAACGCTGTTATGATTGGTATCATGACTGACCCTGACGATGCTTCAACATTCACGCAACAAGGAGAAACCATTAATCCTACTTCCACATATACCCAATATACCGTAAGATTCAATGAGTACACCGGTAGTGGTAAATATGTTGCCATTAAGAACAATCTAACTGTAGCTTCGGCATATACCTACATTGACGACATCGAAGTGAACCATCTGCCGGCCTGCTTGGAGCCCAGCGATCCTACCGTATCCGAAATTACCAACCACACTGCCAAGTTGACTTGGACGGGCACTAGCGCCAGCTACAACATCGACTACAGGACGGCAGCATATACGGATGGTTTCTCCGAAGAATTCTCCACCACTTCTGCTCCTTCTGGCTGGACTCGCTACAGCGGCGCCTTGAACACTGACGGCACTGGTCCCACCAGTACCTATTCTGGAGGTTGGAATTTTGGAACTAACCAATTCAGCAGCATCCATGCCTACATGAATGTTTATTCCACCAATAAATACTGGTTGGTTACCCCAAGCGTCACCATAGGCAATGGCTATAACATGAGCTTTGATGTGGCCTACACTGCATACAACTCAACTAGTGCTGCTGGAACAACTGGTACCGATGACAGATTCTGCGTTCTGATTTCGACTGACGAGAAGGCCCATTGGACCATCTTGCGTGAGTGGAACAACGCTGGCACAGGAGATGCAGTACTCAATGACATTCCTGTCACGTTCCAAACCATCAATGACATTGACATTAGTTCATATAAGGGACAAACTGTGTACTTTGCCTTCTATGGTGAATCCACCACATCCAACGCCGATAACACCCTGCGTATCGACAATGTCTCCATCGGTACTCCTGTCGCCGAAGGCGCTTGGCAACATACCACTTCAGCCACCACCACCAAGACCCTCGAAGGCCTGCTCGCTCAGCGGAAATACGAGGTGAAAGTTCAGGGCGACTGCGGTACAGAAGGCACCAGTGAATGGTCTGGCATCGTCAGCTTCACCACTGACATCCCCTGCCCCGCCCCCAGCGGATTGTCCTACGCCAACCTGAAGTCTGACCACGTTGACCTCAGTTGGACCAATGCCGGCGCCGAAGACTGGGTGGTCGCCTATAAGTTGAGCACCGAAACCGACTTCACCGAAGTGCCTGTAGCAACGGCTGACGTCACCATTAGCGGTAACACTGTCACCTACACACTCACTGGACTGACCCCCGAAAAGGAATACACTGTGAAGGTGAAAGACAACTGCGAGGCCAGCTACCCCGGTGATGGCACTAGCGAATATACCAGCACCGTGACCTTCACCACCCTGAAAGCTTGCGACACTCCCACAGGCCTCACCGTCAGCAACATCGGCCACTATTCCGCCGACCTCACCTGGACCGGTGACAGCCCGGAATTCATTGTGAAGTATAGAACAGCAGCTAGTATTGATGGCATTATCGAAGAATTTACTACCACTTCTGCACCTACTGATTGGACCCGCTACAGCGGTGCCTTGAACACTGATGGCACTGGTCCAACAAGCACCGTAACTTCTGGCTGGTCCTTTGGAACCAACCAATTCAGCAGCATCCATGCCTATATGAATATTTGGTCCACCAATAAATACTGGTTGGTTACCCCAAGCATTATGGTAGGCAGCGGCTACACCATGAGCTTTGATGTGGCCTACACAGCATACAACTCAACGAGTGCTGCTGGAACAACTGGCACCGATGACAGATTCTGCGTTCTTATTTCGACTGACGAGAAGGCCCATTGGACCATCTTGCGCGAGTGGAATAACGATGGCACAGGAGACGCCGTCCTCAATGACATACCTGCCACATTCCAAACCATCAATGACATTGACATTAGTTCATACTCGGGACAAACTGTATATTTAGCATTCTATGGTGCATCCACAACGTCCAATGCTGATAACACCCTGCGTATCGACAATGTGGCGATTGGTACTACCGTTGCCGCTGGCGCATGGCAGACACTCTCTCCCAACCCCACCACTACCACTGCTAACCTCACCGGCCTCACCGCTGGCACGAAGTACGAAGTGACGGTTGCTC
Source organism: Bacteroidales bacterium (assembly GCA_024681295.1). Classification (GTDB taxonomy): domain Bacteria; phylum Bacteroidota; class Bacteroidia; order Bacteroidales; family F082; genus Limimorpha. The sequence continues at coordinate 3,265 of JAILBC010000104.1, read as the reverse complement.
CCAGCTGCGACAACACTTTGGTGAGCGACACCAAGACCTTCACCACTATTTCAGCAAACGAGAAGTACTTCCTTGGTACAAGTGATAATGATTGGAGTGTGGCTGCCAACTGGGAACCCACTGGCGTTCCTACCATCAAACAGAATGTTACCTTGTATGCCAACGTCACCATCCCGAACGGCTGCGTGGCTGAAGCCAATAACATCACTGGCACTACCGGCACTGGAGCCTACACCCTCACCATCAACGACGGCGGTCAGCTGAAGCACAACAACACTGGCGTCCGCGCCACGGTGAAGAAGACCATCACCGGCTACGAAGCCAGCAATGCCAATACAAAACTGGGGTATTACCTCATCGCCAACCCGATCACCGTGAACCTCTCCACCACCACCACACCCACCATTGCCTCCACCGGCCTCCTTACCGGCACCTACGACTTCTACAGCTGGAGCAGCAGCAATGTTGGAGAAGAATGGAGAAACTATGAAACCAGTGCTTTCACCACCATGAACTACAGCACGAGCTCAAGCTTAATCAGCTATCTCTATGCCAATGAAAGCAATGTAGATCTGACCTTCACGGGTAACATTCAGAAGAGCGATAGTTATTTTTACAAATATCTCTCTTACACCGCTTCTCCGTCAGCTTTCCAGAACTGGAATCTACTTGGCAACCCCTGGGTGTGCAATGCCTACCTCGTCAATGCAAGCACAAGCGGCACTGGACTTCCTTTCTACAAGATGACCTTCGATGGCTTAGAGGCTGTTACAGCAGGAACCGCCATCGCTCCTATGGAAGGCTTCTTCTACGAAGCTACTGCAAGCGGCAGCGTTTACGTGGTCAGAACCGAACCTCCTGTTACCAGCACTGGCAAACTGAATATTAACCTTGCTCAGCAGGTCACCACACGTGATGCCAAGAGTAGTAGAGATAACGCTATCGTCCAATTCGGCGAAGGTAGCACCCTCGGCAAGTTCAGCTTTAGCGAGAACACCGCCAAGGTTTACATCCCACAGGATGGTAAAGACTACGCAATTGTCAACGCTGAAAACGAAGGCGAAATGCCCGTCAACTTCAAGGCTGCCGAGAACGGAACCTACACCCTCAGCTTCACTGCCGAAGGCGTTGAGTTCGGCTACCTGCACCTTATTGATAATAAGACCGGCAATGACGTCGACCTGCTCGCCACCCCGAGCTACACCTTCGACGCTCAGTACACCGACTACGCTTCACGCTTCAAACTCGTGTTCGCTACCAGTAACAACTCCGACGACCAGTTCGGCTTCATCAGCAATGGCCAACTCATCCTCACCGGCCTCACCGGTAACGAGACCATCCAGATGATCGACGCTCTCGGACGTGTTATCGTCAGCACCAACGCCTTCAACCACGTCTCCACCGAGAACTTGGCACCTGGTGTGTATGTGCTCCGCCTCATTAACGGCAACGACGTGAAAACTCAAAAGATCGTTGTGAAGTAAGATAACCCTATTGTCGAACAAATAAATAATCGAAAATATGAAAAAGTTAGCATTAACATTCGCAATCGTTCTTGGCCTAAGCCTTTGCTCGTTTGCCCAAAATGGTGGTGGAATCTTCGGTTATGGTCAGGCTCCTGAAGAAGAGGAATCCTACAACATCGCCTGGTACTCTTTCTACCAGAACGATGAAGTGGACAACAGCCTCTTCGGACACCTCCGCAGTGGCCTCATGCCCAACCTGCCCATCCACGATCAAACCGACAACCAGGACGCCCCCCTCGCCGGTGGTGCCCTCCTGCTCATCGGCTTCGGTGCTGCCTACGCCCTGAAGAAGAGATCTTCAAAACGTTAATTCAACCTAAGAAATAACGTATTTCCCTGTGGGGACGGACCGATTGGTCCGCCCCCACATCTTTTTTGAATTTTTTCAACAAAATCATTGCGTATTATAAATTTTTATGTTATTTTTGCAGAAATTTATTAATTAATACGCAAATCGTCATGGAAAGATACATCAACCCTTTCATCGACTACGGCTTCAAAAAGCTATTCGCCACCGAAGGCAATAAAGACATCCTCATCAGTTTCCTCAACGCCGTGATTGAAAACACCAAGGACCCTATCGTCGACCTCACTTACAAGAACGTCGAACAAATCGGCGAGTTCAATGGGGAGCGTTCCTCCTACTTCGACGTCTTTTGCCAAACTTCCAACGGACACCAGTTCATCGTGGAGATGCAAAACTCTTGGCAACCTTTCTTCAAGGACCGCACCCTGTACTACGCTGCCAAGGCCATCCGCGAACAGAACGTCAAGGAAGCACCCGCCCTACGCAAGCGAGCGAAGGAAAAGAAGAAGCGCAAGAAATGGGACTACCATCTCAACGAGGTGTACCTCATCGCCGTCATGAACTTCACCTTCCCAGATGACGAGTACGGACCAGAAGACTACTACCATAGAGTGATGCTCACCGACCTTGATGACCAACATGTGTTTTATGACAAACTCACGCTGATCTACCTGGAGATGCCAAAGGTGGGCGACGTGGAACTCGACATGAACCGTCCGCTTGACCGCTGGCTCAAGGTACTTTACATGCTGTGGGGCGATGAAGACTACCCGCCCGAACTGGACGAGCCTGTTTTCCGCAAACTCTACAGGGAGGCGGAGTATGCCCGCCTTACGGAATACCAACAGAATACCTACGAAAGCAGTTGGATGCGCGAACTCGACATCTACAACCAAATCGAAGGCGGTCGCATCCTCGGTCACAAAGAAGGCCTTAAAGAAGGACGCGAGGAAGGTCGTGAAGAAGGACGAACCGAAAGCGCCATGAAAATCGCTCAAAAGATGCTCGACATGGGCTTGGATAAAGACATCATACTGAAAGCCACTGGCATTGACCTGGACATAGAATCCCAAACTAACGCAACCTGATCTTCTGACCAACACTGAGCGCCACTCCCTCCTCAAGCTTGTTGCGCTTGAGGAGCTTCTCAGGCCGTACGGCATAACGCAACGCAATGTCTCGCACCGTCTCACCCTCCTCAACAAAATGCCTCTTGGCCTTCCAATTACGCTTGCGAAGCTGCTCCAGATAAACCACATCGCCACTGTGGAAGATAACCTCCTCAGGACGAGTAATCAGGTTATATTTGCAAAGCTTTTTCTGCTTGACACCAAATTCCTTCGATATACTCTCAAGGGTCTCCCCCTCCTTGGCAAAGGCAAATCGAACATGGTTGTTCTCGTAAATGAAACGCTTGTCGGCCGTCATATCG
>JAILBC010000085.1 GCA_024681295.1 Bacteroidales bacterium | reverse complement strand
GAGATGCTGTTGAACTTCGGCATGTTCTGCGAGGTGAACTCGAAGATGTCGGCGATGATGCGCATCGAGAACTCAGGCGGATAGATATAGGTGTTACGCACCATGAACTCCTTCAGGATGTCGTTCTGGATGGTGCCTTGCAACTCTTCGTATTTGGCTCCCTGCTCCAAGGCGGCGACGATGTAGAAGGCCAGGATCGGCAGCACGGCGCCGTTCATGGTCATGGAGACGGACATTTTATTCAGTGGGATCTGGTCGAACAGGACCTTCATGTCCTCGACGGAGCAGATGCTCACGCCAGCCTTACCCACGTCGCCCATGACGCGCTCGTGGTCGGCGTCGTAGCCACGGTGGGTGGCCAGGTCGAAGGCCACTGACAGACCCTTCTGGCCGGCCGCGATGTTACGGCGGTAGAAGGCGTTGGACTCTTCGGCGGTGGAGAAACCGGCGTACTGACGGATGGTCCAGGGACGCATCACGTACATGGTCGAGTAAGGTCCACGGAGGAAGGGGGCGATGCCAGCGGCGTAGTTGAGGTGCTCCATGCCTTCGAGGTCTTTCTCGGTGTAGGCGGGCTTCACCATGATGTGCTCAGCGGTCTCCCAAGGCTCGCCATTGGGCAGGATGAGGCCGCTGTGATTAGGTATAGCGTTGATGTTGATGTCTTTATAGTTGGGTTTCATCGTTTAATCCTTTCATTGTTAATTCGGAATGTGGAATGCGGAATGCGGAATGGGGGCAAAGCCCAGCGTCGCATCGCGACATTCAGCATTCAGCATTCATAATTCCGCATTCATTTTGTTATACCTAATTGCTTTTGGAACTCCGTTAAGGTCTCAAGCACATTGCTCTTGACGTGGATGAAATACTTCAGGCCTGCCTCTTTGAGGATGTCGGCGGTGCCTTCGGGGTTACCGGCCAGCACCACGATGGTGTCGTTCTTCAGCTCCTCGTAGATCTTGAGGGCGTTGCCTTCACCGTATTCCTCGTCTGACGAGCAGATGACCAGAATCTCGGGCTTCACCTCGCGGGCAGCGGCGATACCTTCGTCCAAGGTCTTGAAGCCCGGGTTGTCGACGACTTGGAAGCCGGCGCAGGCGAAGAAGTTGGAGGCGAAGTTGGCACGGGCCTTGCGCATGGCGAGGTTGCCGTAGGTGAACATCCAAGCCACGGGACGCTTGTGGTCTTGGGCATAGACGTCGGTGGCGAAGCGCAGCTTCTCGAACTGCTGGGCAGCGCGGAAGGTGACGATGGTCTCGACCTCGGCGTTGGCATCGCGACGGTCGTCGGCCTCGAAGACCCAAGCCTCGGGCGTGAACTTCATCGTCTCGGTGAAGTTCGGGAACTGGTTGGTACCCAGGATGGTCTCGCGGCGGGTGGCCACATTACTGAACTTCTTGGCGGCGCTTTCTTTGACCAGGCCTTGGATCATGCCCTTGCGGACGGCTTCGAGGTAACCGCCTTCATCTTGAATCTTGTTGAAAAGATCCCAAGCGGCAGCGGCGAGGCTCTCGGTGAGGTTCTCGATGTAGTAGGAACCGGCAGCGGGGTCGGCCACCTTGTCGAAGTGGGCCTCTTCCTTAAGGATGAGCTGCTGATTACGTGCGATACGGTCGGCGAAGTCGGTGGGGATTTCGAATGGTGTGTCGAACGGCATCACGGTAAACGAGTCGACGCCACCGAGGACGGCTGACATCGTGCCCGTAGTGGTGCGCAGCATGTTTACGTAAGCGTCGTAGAGACTCATGCCCAGTTCGGCGTTGGTGGCGTGGATATGCATCTTGGCATTCTCTTCCTTTCCACCGTAAGCCTTCACGATATTGGCCCATAAGAGGCGATAGGCACGCATCTTGGCCAGTTCCATGAAGTAGTTCTGTCCCACGGCGAGGTTGAAGCGCATCTTGGGAGCAATCTCGTCGATAGTGAGATTCCGTTCGGTGAGTTTGTCGAGGTACTCGGCACCCACGGCGAGGCTGAAGGCCATCTCCTGGACGATGGTGGCGCCGGCGTTGGTGAACACATGGCCGTTGACGCCGATGGTCTGGAACTTCGGCATCTCGGCTTTGACCATGATATAGGCCAGCTCCATGTCGGTAGTCTCGGTGACAAACCAGGTGCCGCGACGGAGGTAGCGTGTCAACGGGTCGTAGTTCAGTGAGCCTTTCACCTCAGGGATTCTTGAGAGCATCTCGAGAAGTGGAAGGTGGTACTTGTTGTTGTAGAAGTTGATTTCCACGGCTTTTTGGTCGATGCCGTTGAGTAGGGTGGAGATTTCGATGGCGGTGTAGGCCTTGTCGTACTCCAGCTTGAAGCCGATGCTGTTAGCGCCGCGGTTCAAGGCGTTGAGGGCAATCTTATTGGCTTCGGCGACGTCTTTGACGGTAGTGTCTTGGCGGACGAGCCATTCGTTGCCTTCGGGTTTGTTGCCGCGGACGTAGGGGAACTCGTTGGGGTTCATGCCCGTCCACGGGATGTCAGCCAGGTTCTCGGCACGGTAGTAGGGCCTCACTTGGAAGCCTTCGGCGGTGCGCCAAACCAGCTTTTTGTTGTAATCTGCTCCTTTCAGGTCTTTCTCAATGACAGCTTCCCATTCCTGGGTGCTCACTGGTGGAAATTCCTCAAAGAGTCTTTTTTCGTCTTCCATAGTTTTTAGTGGTTATTTATGTGATATTTATATTGTCGATACTATTACTAACCTTGCCTGAATCTCCAGTTTGCGAGGGCGGTGAGTTCAGGGATGGAGGACAGTTTGACTCTTCTTTCTACGGCGGCACGTGATGAGAACACGCCGTAGCCTCCATTTACGTTAGTGTATTCGGGGATGTTTTGCACGAGGCTACTGGAGGGTGCGTTGACGGAGATGAAATTGTAGAGTTCCTCGCCTCCTGCTGATATGGAGATGCCGAGGCAGTAGTCGTAGATAAGTCGTTCCACATTTTTCTCCGTGGCACCGCCTACGGTGTCACTTCCCAGGAAACTGGCCAAGTTGGCGTAGAACACGGAGGATTGATAGTTTATCACGAATTTTCCGTGGTCTTCGGTCAGATCTGAAACTGGGTGGGTGCCCAATGACCAATTCATGCAGCGTTGCACTGAGTCGGCGCCGGGACCTACTTCGGTGAAGTAGAGTTTAATCACCACTTCATACACGGCGGCATTTGGGCAGGGATACCATTTAATGGTACCTGTCTCAGCTTTGAAACCAAGTGGTTTGGATTCGGGCATGAAAAGTTCGCCGCCGACGATATTGGTCTCGGAGGTCAAAACAGTGTCTCCTCGGTCAATTTCGAGGCGGTATTTGTATTTAAAATAGTCTCCGTTGCTATGGATTTTTTCTTTTGTATAATACACCAGTTGGTCGGGGGCGTAGAAGATACCTGGTTCTTTGTCGTGAATGGTGATGGTGTCCAAAACCATGGTTTTGTGTTCCTGAAAATTGTTTTGGTTGACAGGCGAGCGGAATTCTATGATTTTTGCATCCAGTTTGTTGGGATAGTTGCACGAATCGGCGATCAGCGCGATGTCGAAAGCGTTGCCTGGTCCCAGGAAGGCTTTGTTGATTTTGACATAGTTGGTGTCCTTGCCGGGATCCAGAAGACCATAAACGACTGTAATGTCCTTGTAATCATTATAAAGATCCACATCGGTGCTGCAAGCGTTGAACACAAACAGCAATGCGAAAGCAGCAAAAAGCGGTAATATGATTTTTTTCATTTCACGATTATTATAAAAAGCCGTCAAAGATACAACATTTATTCTTACCTTTGGAGCAAAATTTTTGAAAACGAGCCGATGAATGAAGAAAACAACAAATGGCTGGTTGTGGTGAACCCTAAGGCGTCCATCGGAAAGAGCGAGAAAGATTGGCCTGAGATTCAACAACTATTGACTTCGGAAGGTGTTGATTTTGATTTTGTTATGACAGCGTATCAAGGTCATGCCATTTCGCTAGTCAGAGATTCCATCACCGAAAAAGGTTATAAAAATATCATCTCGGTTGGGGGTGACGGCACCAACAACGAGGTCATCAACGGGATCTTCACTCAGGTGCGCTTTCCAACCACAGAGATTACCATGGGTACCATCCCTGTGGGGACGGGCAATGACTGGAGGCGAACCTTCAATTTTCCAGAGGGGTATCCACAGCTGGTTGAGATCATCAAGAACGGGCATGTCTTTCCGCATGATGTAGGAAAGGTGGCTTATTACAATGATGGCGATGCCAAGGTACGGTATTTCCTAAATGCTGCTGGCACAGGATTGAACGAAATGGTTTGCAACCGCACCAACAAGCTGAAATCGGAGGGCAAGGGAGGCTCGGTACGTTATATGCTCAACACTGCCAGTTGCTTGTTCCAGTTCAAATGCGTGCGCATTAAGCTTGAGATCGACGACCAGGAAGTGTTGGAAGATGAGATCTTGAGCATCTCCGTAGGCAACTGCCGCTTCAACGGTGGCGGAATGATGATGATGCCCCACGCCTTCCCAGACGATGGCCTGTTCGACATCACGGTGGTCAAAAAAGTCGGCATGTTGAAGTTCGCCGCCAATATCAGCAATATCTACGACGGCACCTTTGTCGACAAACTCAAGGAGGTCTCCCTCTACAGGGGAAAGAAAATCCGTATCACGTCAATTCCAGCACATCAACTGCTGTTGGAGACCGAGGGCGAGACTTTGACCAATTCGCCGTTCGAATTTGAGATGCTGCCGAAAGCCATCAATATGGTGGTGCCGGAGGAAGTGGAAAACGGAAAACGGAAAGTAGAAAACATCAAATAAACAAATAAACAAATAAACAAATAAACAATTCAACAACATGGTAAACATTGATCAAGTAAATTTTGAAAACAAGCGCGTGGTGATCCGCGTCGACTTCAACGTTCCTTTGGACGACAACTTCAACATTACCGACGACACCCGTATGCGTGCCGCTTTGCCCACTATCAACAAGGTCCTGAACGACAAAGGCATGGTGGTGCTGATGTCGCACCTCGGTCGCCCGAAGAAGAACCCCGATCCGAAGTTCTCCATCAAACCCATCATTGCTCATCTTGCAGAACTGTTGGGCCGTCCCGTGCTCTTTGCCGAGGACTGCATGAAAGCAGCTGATCAAGTGGCTGCCTTGAAGCCCGGTGAGGTGTTGGTGCTCGAAAACCTCCGTTTTTATGCTGAGGAAGAGGGCAAACCTCGTGGCATCGAGAAGGGCGAAGAAGGCTACGACGAAGCCAAGAAAGCCATCAAGGCTTCCCAAAAAGAGTTCACCAAGACTTTGGCTAGTTATGGTGAATACTATATTAATGACGCCTTTGGTACAGCACATCGTGCCCATGCTTCAACCGCATTGATTGCCGATTATTTCGACAGTGAGCACAAGATGTTCGGCTACCTGATGGGCAAAGAAGTGGCTGCCGTGAACAAGGTGATGAACGAGATTCAGCATCCTTTCACCGCCATCATGGGAGGTTCGAAGGTCTCCACCAAGATTGAGATCATCGAGAACCTGCTTACCAAGGTGGACAACTTGATTCTCTGCGGCGGCATGACCTACACCTTCAAGCGTGCTTTGGGTGGCAAGACAGGTAACTCCATCTGCGAAGAGGACAAGCTCGACTTGGCCTTGGAGATCATCGAGAAAGCCAAGCAGAAAGGCGTGAACCTCTACCTCTCGTTCGATGTAGTGGTGGCTGACCGTTTTGCCAACGATGCCAACACCATGGTGGTCGACCCGATGAACGTGCCCGACGGCTGGGAAGGTCTCGACTGCGGTCCCGAGAGCCGCAAGTTCTACGCCGAGATCATCAAGAAGTCGAAAACCATACTCTGGAACGGTCCCTGCGGTGTGTTTGAATTCGACAACTTTGCTCATGGCTCGCGTGCCTTGGCCGAAGCTATCGTGGAGGCCACTGAGAAGAATGGCGCTTATTCGCTCATTGGCGGTGGCGACAGCGTGAGCTGCATCAACAAGTTTGGTCTGGCCGACCGTGTGAGTTATGTCAGCACTGGTGGCGGCGCCTTGCTTGAAGCCATCGAAGGCAAAGAACTGCCCGGCATCGCAGCCATTAAGAAGTAATGAAGACACTGGTCAACATCATCAGCCGCGAACATCCGCTTGCCGCCTACCTTTTCATCAAAGAATACTATGAGGCAGGCGACAAGCTGTTGTTTGTGGCAGCTAACGAGGATTTCGACTGCATCACGCCGTTGGTCAAAACGCTTAAGATCGACAAGGAGTTGGTGCAGCGTGTGGTGTTGCGTCGCGACTCCGACAAATACACCTACGAGCGCATCTGTCGTATTATTCACAGTGCGGTCGACAAGCACGGCGAGTATTATGTGAACTTGGCCGGAGGCACCCGTTACATGGCGCTTTCGGTGCAGCATGTGTTCTCTACTTTCAACTCCACTTTCTTCTACGTCCAAACCCACGAAAACCTCATCGTCAAGACCATTTTCGACAACAGCATCTATGACGATGATGACGAGATTTTGCCGATCAAGTACAAGATGAAACTCGGTGAATATTTTGAGGTTTATGGTTTGACGCATGATCTCGACACGCCGAAGCCTTTGGTATCGGAACATTTGACAGCTTGCACTCCAGAACATTTGTTTGAGCTGTTTTCGCAGCGGAAGTTAAGCAGCAGCGACTACAAGGTGTTAGATGTGCTTCGTGAAAAGTATCGCAATTGGAAATACATCGATATTAATGAGGTAGAGACTACCATCAATGATACCATGGTTCCGATTCCTAATTTGAGTCGGTTTTTGAAGTACATCAAGTTTGAGCCTGCCGAGAAGGGCATTTTGCAGCATGATGAGTTGGACTACCTCACAGGCGGTTGGTTTGAGGAGTATGTGTATCGTCTGATACAGCAAAATGTGCAACCTGATGACATGGCCATGGGGGTGCGTATTGATGGTTGCACGGAAATTCGTCACAACAACGAGTTGGATGTAAGTTTCATCAAGAACAACCAACTTTATGTGATTGAGTGCAAGAGTGGCATCAACTCGGAGAGCATGTTCAACGAGATTGTCTACAAGGTCAGTTCGTTGAAGGAGGTGCTATTGGGTCTCGATTGCAATTCCTATATTTTCTCTTTAAAGAAAGACCCCACGGGCGATTTGAAGAAGATTGCCAGGTATATGGGGATTACTTTCTGTGATTTCGATACATTGACTCGGGAGGACAAGCTCAACAAGGTATTGAAGCGGATGAGGTCGATTTCCAATCCTTGATTAGCTATATTCAAATATTTATTTACTTCTTTATAAATTTGGTTGCCCCGCCGTGACCTGATTGGGTGGTTTTCAACAAATAGCAGCCTTTGGGCAATTCACTGAGGTTGATGGATTCGGATGCCTGGAAAGACAACACGAGTCGTCCTTCCATATTGTAAACCTCAATAAATCCTTCTTTGTCTAGATAAAGCGTTTCTGAAACCGGGTTGGGCCAGATATGCATTGGATCATCCGTGGTTTCGGCTACTCCATTGCAACCCGAATAATGGAATGTTATTGGACCGGAAACTGTTCCATCAAAATTGGTTCTATAATAATAAGAGGTTATGTTCTGTGGAACGAAACCAAAGTCGATATAATAGCCTAACCATTCCATAAAGCCTGTAGTTTCATTTACAGAAACCGTCATGTCGTAAGTAAAATTGTACGATGTGTTGTTGTCATAGGACCTTGTTGTGCAATTACCGTTTTCATCATAGATGAATTCGCTCCTTGATGACTCTATCCATTCATCTTCCCACGGATCCTCTTTTGTGAAAACGGTTATCGATGTGCGATTTCCGAATTCGTCGTAGGTGTAAAGCGTTTTTTCAATTTCTCCATAATATCGCTGGCTTTTGACTATTTCCAAACAAAGACCTAGGGAATTATAAGTATAATTCGTGATTACGTCTGGAGTACTGTTTTCATCGTTGAATTTTTCTGCTTTGATTAACAAGTTGTCTTCATATTCAAAAAGTACTCGAAAAAGTTCATCCCAGGTTCCGTTGCTTTGTAACCAAAGATACTTTGATTGGGTTTTATGGTGTTCTTCATCGTATTCATACATATATTTAAATGTATCTTTTAAATCATCAGCGTATTCATTTATAGTAATATCTTCTATTACCCAGCCCTCATCATTATAAGTGTATTCATGGATTTCCTTATTCATACCAAAGCCGTATGAATAATCTGTTTTTACAAGAAGGTTGTCATCATTGTATAAGAATATTTTTTCAGAGTACAATTCATCGGGTGCTTGAGCAAATATTGTTCTAATATGTATACAATTCCACAGGTCATCGTAAGTGAACAAATCAATTGCGTCATCGCCATAACAAATGCTATCCAACTTGAGAGTGTAGTTGTTGGCTTGTTGTGATGAGGCTACCATCGAGCAACAGATGGTAAATAAAAATAGTAAGACGTTTTTCATAATTATTTGTTTTGGTTTTGCAAAGATATGTTTTTCCCATTTCCAACAGTCAAATGTATTTCTTTTCCGAATACGATGGCGCGGTTTTCGGGTTGGTGACCAGCGGGGAAACCGAAGACAACTGGGTAATCGTAGTCTTTCACCACATCGAAGATGGCTTGTTCGACGGATTTGCCAAAGGGATCGGGATTGTCGTGGATTTCCGTCAAGCCGCCTACGACCAAGGCTTTGAGGTGAGCAAGTTTGCCGGCACGTTTCAAAGCATACATCATGCGCTCCACGTGGTAGATGTATTCGTCGACTTCTTCGATGAAGAGGATTCTGTTGTCGGTGTCGGGGAAGGAGTTGGAACCAAGCATGCCGCAAAGGACTGATAAATTACCTCCTACGATAACGCCTTGTATAGTGCAAGTTGGATTACCTCCCATTGGGTTAATGGGCCATTCGTAGTGAAGGGGTTTCCCGGTGAGGGCGTCAATCAAGGATTGTTGGGCTTCGGGGGTTTTGTTTGCTAGGATGTGAGGCATGGAGGCATGAATGGAGGGAATGCCCAAGCGACTCAACTTGCTGTGAAACACGGTGACGTCGCTGAAGCCGACAATAGGTTTGGGATGCTGCACAAATCGGGTGAAGTCGAGTTTGTCGATGATACGAATGCTGCCGTAGCCGCCACGGGCCATCCAGATGGCGTCGATGTCATCACGATCCATGTACTCTTGGATAATGGAGGCACGAAGTGCGTCGCTGCCGGCGGCGATATTGTCGACAGCATAGAGACGGTTGTCGAAAACGGATTCGAAACCATGGTCATGGAGCCAACGGATGGCATATTCCATTTCGTCGGGGGATACTTTACGGGCTGGGGCTGCGATGGCGATGTTCATGGGAGGGTGGGGTTATCGTTTACCCAGGACGTTGCCCTGGGCTAGAAGATTATTGGCCCTTCGGGCCGTAAATTAATTATCTAATAATATTTCGTCTTTGTCTTGTTCGTATTTCTCTTCGAGGAAGAGCTCGCCGGTGTCGAGGAACTTCTTCCAAATACCGTTGCGGATGCCGCCAGAGTAGGACTGAATCTCGCGAATACGACCGTTGGGGTAATAGTAATAATGCTCCCCATCGGGGTAACCGCCTTTGAAAGATCCTTTAAAAGCGGTTTTGCCGTTGGCATAATAACTCACCCACTCCCCTACCTGACGGTCGTTACGGTACTCTCCTTCGGAGGTTACATCGCCGGAGACTTCTTTCCATTTCCCTGATTTCATGCCCTCGAAGTAAGATCCAGAAGCGATGAGGTTGCCTTTTTCGTCATACTCCACATATTTGCCTTCCGGCAGGTTCTCAAAGAAGTCTTCCTGTTTTTGCACCTTACCATCAGGGAAATACCAAGTCCAGGTACCATCGAGCATGCCTTCCTTGTATTCTCCCACTTGTTCCAATACCTCACCGGGAAAATAGAACTTCCATTCTCCAGAGCGTTTCCCGTTAATGAATAGTCCTTTGGCACGCAAGGTACTGTCGGGGTACAATTCCACCCATTCACCACGACGGGTACCATCGGTATCCATCACTCCGGATTGAACCAGACGACCATTTTGATAAATCTGCGAGCTGATTACATTGCCGTCCTCATCGAACTCACGCCAGGTACCTTCACGTTTACCGCCACGGAACGAGGCCTCACGCTTGATGCGACCATTGGGATAATATTCATGCTGCATTTGGAGAGGCTTGGTCTCACTCTCCACTATCTGCTCCACGTCGTTCACATATTTGGTGATCTTTTTCAAGTTACCCTTTTCGTCATACTCTTTATAATAGCCTTCGCGGAGGCCATGCTTATAATACTGCTCCCATTTCAACTCAAAATTATCGTAAAATTCCTTCCAGTAACCGTGTTTGCGACCCTGTGCGTCATAACGGTTAAGCACCTCACGAGTATTGAGAAATCCTTTTTTGTAAGTGATGATTTCGATGAGACAACCCGTAGTGTCATACACGGGTGAGATGCCATGTTCGTAACCGTCTTTGATGGGGATGACCTGCAAGAGATGATAGCGACGGTCGTAACGCTTACTTTGACCTACACGGAGGTCATTCTTGAATTCGTCTTCCTGGATTTCATCGGAGAGGTAAACCTTGCGCTGGCCATTTTTCAGGTCACGTTGGTAATGGACCGCCAAAGTAGTGTCGCCTTCTTCAGAATAAAACACCCAGAGTCCGTCCAAGAGAAAGTCCTTGCGGTTGCCTTCCGATTTTAGGAGACCGTTCTCGTAATAGGTCTTCCAGTAGCCATCAGGTTTGCCATCACGCATGGTACCTTCGCTGGAGATGCTATCGTTGGGATACCTGAATACTTTGTATTCAGTCTGACCTTCAAGCATCATACTTAAGCCAATGAAAATGAATATAATAAGGTATTTTTTGAACTTCATATTTCCGTTTGATTCAGAATGCAAAACTAGTAAAAAAGTTCGAAGCAAGCCCCATCGGTTTTCAACCGCTCACCATACAATGTTCATCAAAATTTTTAAAGAAAAATTGGATGAATTATTAATGAAGGTTGTTGATTGTTGCAAAACTTTTTTTTGGATTAGTTTAGGATTTGTTTTTGAGCCTTTTAGTATTTTTCACTGGTCAGCAAAATTTGTTGATAACTCATCAAAACGGGTTTGAAAAAAGAGGAAAAAAAAGAAATGAACACCCCAATCCCCACCTTCAGAGATTTATAAGAATTTATCAACAAATAAACTGTTGATAAGTTTATAAGTAATTGATAATTAATAATTTAGAATTTATAGAGTGATTGTTAGAAAAAGTTAATTCATTCATAAATAAAGGGTTATTATTGTGGATTTTGAGATAAAGATTTACCTTTGCCAAATATTTATGAACAGAGGTAAAATGAACCAAATAATTCCTATAGCGTCCGATCATGGAGGCTACGAAATGAAACAGTTTTTGATTGAGAAACTGCAGGAGTCAGGTTATGAAGTGAAGGATTATGGCACCTACGGAACCGATAGTGTGGATTATCCCGACATGATTCATCCCTTGGCCAAGGCCATTGAGAAAGGAGAATATCCCATAGGGATCATCTTGTGTGGCAGTGGCAACGGAGCCCAGATGACAGCCAACAAGCATCCCCATGTGAGGGCTGCTTTATGTTGGAACGAGGAGTTGGCTAAACTAGCCCGTCAGCATAACGATGCCAACATCATGTCGTTGCCGGGTCGTTTCATTCCTTTCGACCAGGCTTGGCGTATGGTTCAGATCTTTTTAAGCACTCCGTTTGAAGGTGGCCGCCACGCCAAACGGGTGGAGAAAATTGAACAGATTGATTAATTATGAGTGACCGTAGTCTCAAATTCAAGAGTGACAGTCTCATTGCCTTCAACGAAGAGCATTGGCAGAAAATGAATTACAATACTGGCTGTTACGAGAAGCGTTTCTTGAGCAGCAAGAACAACTATCGTGATGCTGAACTGGAGCGTCAGCGGGCTTATCTGTTGAGAAACAAATCGCTGATGAACTTGGAAAAGCTGCTGGTGGACTTTGAGACTCGTTTCAAAGAAAACGGAGGCACCGTGTTATGGGCCCGGGATGCCGAGGATGCCCGTGATATGATCTGGGAACTTGTCAACAAGCGCGATATCCATGGTGTAGCCCGTACCAACTCCACTGCCCTCGATGAGATTGAGATAAACGATTATCTGAAGCTCAAGAGAGTTCCCTTATATGAAACTTCGGTGGCGAGGTTTATCCTCAAAGCCGCAGACCAAAGTTCGTATCATCCGGTGTTTCCTACAATAAACCTTTCGAAAGAGGAAATCAACGGGATTTTGAACGAGCGTTACAAACTGAAGTTGGGCAGCACTTCCAAGCAGATGGTGAACTTTATCCGTCATCAGATCAACCAGGATATCAAAAAGGCCCAGGTATGCCTCACTGGTGCCAGTTTCCTATTGTCAGATGTTGGCGGCGTGGTACTTACCGAAAACGAAGGCAACATTGTGAAATCATGTGCTGAGGCCAGGATCCACATTGTGGTGGCTGGCATCGACAAGGTGATTTCGTCGATGGAGGACTTGAGCATCCTGCTTCCGCTGACCTCGGCCCATGCCACAGGCAAAGAGATGACTGCGGTGAACACCATCATTAGCGGACCTGCCAAAAACAGTGACGGTAAGTGTCAGACAGTAGTCATTTTATTGGACAATGGGCGTACAGATTTGTTGGGGAATGAAGTCATCCGCCAGTCGCTGTCGTGCATCCAATGTGGTGCCTGCGTGAGTGTTTGTCCTATTTACAAGAATATTGGAGGCATTACGTATGGGACGCCTTATATCGGACCCATCGGCACGGTGATGGCTCCCTTGATGTACGGACTGAAGGAGTTTCAACATTTCACCACTTTATGTTCGCTTTGTGGACGTTGTTCAGAGGTGTGTCCGGTGAAGATTCCGATTCAGGACTTGATGATAGAGAATCGGCGCATCATTGCCGAGAAGCGTATTGGCGATGCCAAATACGAGGCTTTGATGAAGTCGATGATTGGTCACTGCAAGTCGCGCAAAAAGATGGACTGTCCGCAGTGGCTCAAGAAGTTGGAATACAAGCAATTGGTGAACAAGAGCGCATTTACTAAGCGCTTCATGCCTGAGTTTGCTCCGAAGTCATTTAACCAGAAGACTAAAGAGTAGTTATCTTAACAAGAAATAGAGTCCTACGAGGATTCCGATGCCGATTAGGACGGCCAGGATCACGCGGAGTGCAGAGACAGGTGCTTTGCCGCCCACCTTGCCGGTTTGTCCGTTGACAGCAAACTGATAGGTCTTCTCCTTGTATTTAAAGGAAGAAATCCAAACGGGTACCAGGATATACTTATAGGTGATGTTGCTATAGAGTGTGGAGAATGAGACACTGCTCACGCGGTCAGCGCTCCAGTGGGCCTTCACGTGGGTTTCGATGCTGGATCTGAGTTTCGACTGGATGGAGGTCTTGGCAATCTCCCAACCGTCTTTAAGTCCTATGGAGTAGCGTTCAGCCACAAAGCCAGCGAGTACCTTGGGGTCGTAAGGGATGAGTTTGGAGAGTTTGAAAGGTCCGCACTCTTGCACTCCCGACTTCTCGTGGCGTTTGGAAGCCATCACGGTCTGGTCGTCGATGAATTCTTGATACACGCCGCTGACATAGCGCCAAGTGGTTTCTGTCTCGTAGGAACCATCCTTTTTCCTCACCTTGCGATCGTAGCCTGCCCTAGCGGTGAAGTTGTTGGTAGTCTGTGCGTCGTAGGTCCAATAAGGCAGATACACGCCCTTGAAGGCTTCGGGATTGGCGTTTTGTTTGGCTTTCTTCGGGGTGAACCATTTGCGTTTAAGCCATTTGGTGAATTTTTCGCCCGCAGTCTCTTTGGTGACGGTGAAGGGACACACGCCGCCAGGGGCAATGGTCTTGTCGGTAGCGGCTGGCATCACCTGGGTGGAGCCGCAGAAGGGACAGACGGCGGCGGTCTCCAAGGCATCGTAGATGCTCACTGCGCCGCAACTCTTACATTCCACCGACTTCTTTTCGACGCCCCATTCGCAACTCTCAGTGTTCACCGCCGAGTCGAAGTCCATTTCGCAGACTTCCTGGCCGTTTTCGGGTGCTGGCAGATCGCAGCTGTAGCCGCAATAGTCGCAATGCATCTTTCCTGAGCCTGGATCGAAAGTAACGGTGGCACCGCAATTCGGGCATTTTTTATCGGTTTCTTTTTCAGTGACTTCTTGCTTGGTATAGATTTCTTCTTCTGTCATAATAGTGAAATTTAAATGATGGCAAATTTACTAAAAATCTCATTTTTCTTATATTTGTATCGTAAAAAAATGAAATCTAACCCATTTTTAAGGAATTAATATTATATTTATGAATAAAAGAATTTTACTATTTTTCTTTACTGTATTGATGTTTCCATTGGGTTTGTTGGCCCAGAACATCACAGTAACCGGAAAGGTGATTTCGAGTGATGACGGGCTTGGAATGCCCGGTGTCACCGTCACCATCAAAGGCAGCAGTGAAGGTACTGTCACCGACATCGACGGCAATTATGTGATCGATGTGGATTCTAAAGGAACGCTAGTGTTCCGTTTTGTGGGCTTCGTCTCCCAAGAAATCAAAGTGAACGGTCGCAACAAAATCAATGTCACTTTGGATCAGGACGCCCAGATGCTTGATGACGTCGTCGTAACCGCCTTGGGCATCAAACGTCAGAAACGAGAGTTGGGTTACGCCACTGAAGAGATTGACGGCGACCTTATTGCCAAATCAGGTTCAGGCAGTGTGATCAGTTCTCTCAGTGGTCGCTCAGCGGGTGTGCAGATCATCAATCCTACTGGCGTCGACGGCGGCTCGTCGCGTATCACCATCCGTGGTAACAACAGCATTTTTGGCGACAATCAGCCTCTGATTGTGGTGGACGGTGTGCCGATGACCAACGAAGGCGGTGTGACCGAATGGAGCGGCGGACGCGACTGGGGTACTGCGCTGAACAACATCAACCAGGAAGATATCGAGAACATCGACATCTTGAAAGGACCCACCGCAGCAGCTCTGTACGGCTCACGCGGCGGTAACGGCGTGGTGCTCATCACCACCAAGAAAGGTAGCAAACAGCGTGGTTTGGGCATCAGCTATTCCGCCACTTACAAGATTACGCAGCCTTACCTCTACCGTTCCGTGCAAAACAAATACGGCGCCGGCGGACCCATCACCTTCCATACGCCGACCCTCACCCCTATCGACGGGATGTTCGACGAGAACGGCAACCAGGTGTACGAATATCCTGGCATCTACAGTGTGGATAACGGTCCAGCAGGTGAGCCCACCAACACCACCTTCGGTTATTACGGTGGTGCCCAGAGCTGGGGTCCCGCGATGAATGGCGAGAGCGTGTTATGGTGGGACGGCGTGGTTCGCGACTATTCGCCCCAGCCCGACAACCTCAGCCTGCTGTACCATAACGGCCATACCTTGAACAACAACATCTCGTTACAGAATGCCGGTGACTTCGGCAGTATCCGTGTATCGTTCACCGACTCGAGGACCGACGCCATCATTGACAACTGCAACCTGCGGCAGACTACCGTCAACGTGGGTTCGTTGATCAACGTCTCAGAGAAGATCAAGGTCGATGTGGCTTTCACCTATCTGGATTATTATCGCTTGAACTCCCCTGAGATTGGTGAGTCGAACAGCAACTTCAACAAGGGTCTGCTCTACAGCTGGCCCCGTAGCTGGAAAGGCCTTGAGGTGAATTCGTACGAGAACCCCGATGGCACCATGAACCAGTTCGAGGGCTATCCCTACATGTACATCTACAGCAGCACTTTCTGGACGTTTTACAACCACAACACCACGCTCGACCGCGACAAGATGTTCGGTTCGGTACGCCTGCTTTATGATGTAACCCCTTGGCTTACTGCCACGGGAAAGGTTGCCTTGGACTGGACCAACGACAACTATATCACCAAGAACAAGCCCACCACCCTCGATGGCATGGCGGGCGGCTACTACTATAAGAGCAAGTCGAGTTCCTTGACTCGCGACATGGACTTCCTGTTGACCGCCTATAAAGACAAGGTGTTTGGCTCGAAACTGAACTTCCGTTTCTCGGTTGGTGGTGAGCAATACTACGGCTATCGCGACGGCATCAACGGTTCGTCGGGTACCTGGGCCTACGCCAACCTCTACACCATTTACAACTATTCCTCGGCCACTGAGCGTGTCTTCGGCGAGTCGAAATGGGAGAAACAGGTGAACTCGCTGTACGCCTTCTTGAACCTGAGTTACAGCGATTGGGCCTTCTTGGATATCACCGGCCGCAACGACTGGTCGTCGACCTTGCCCATCACCAACAACAGTTATTTCTATCCTTCTGCCACCTTGAGTTTCGTGCCGACCTCAGCTTTCAAGAACTGGAACTGGGGTCCTGTCAACTACCTGAAGTTGCGCGGCTCCTGGGCCCAGACGGCTAGCGACACCGAGCCTTACCAGTTGAACTACACCTACACCACGGGTTCATTTGGTCATCAACTCTCCTCGTCGCTGCCCACCACGGTGCCGCCTTTGGAGTTGAAACCCCAGCGCCAGCGTGCCTTTGAGGCCGGTTTCGACTTGGGGTTGGGTGCCCGGTTCAACATGGACTTCACCTATTACGACATCTACTCGTGGGACCAGATCCTCTCATCGCCGCTGGCACCGTCTTCAGGAGCCTCCAATGTGACCATCAACACTGGTGTGGTCACCAACAAAGGTATCGAGGCCATTATGACCTACGACATTACCAACGGCAAGGATCACGGCGTTCAGGTAGGTTTGAACTTCGCCCGCAACAAGAACAAAATTGTTGACTTGTCAGGTGCCAATATGTACACCCTCTCCGAGATTTGGGGTTCCAACGGTCCCGCCATTGCGGTGGAAGAAGGAGAGGAGTACGGTACCATCTACGGTTGGGATTACCTGTATGAATACACCATGTCGGACGGCACGGTGGTCGGTCCTTTCTACGATGCCGACGGCAACCCCATGCCCCTGTTGAATGAATCCGGCACCGAGTATCTGATTACCGATAACCGTGTGCCCGTGGGCAACTGCGCGCCTTGGGTCACGGGAGGTGTCAATCTGCGGGCATCCTACAAGAACTGGTCGCTCTATGCTTTGGTCGATGCCAAGTTAGGCGGTCAGATTTATTGCGCTTCCTACGTGGTAGGCATGCAGACCGGTCAGAGTCCCGAGACGCTTTATGAGCGCGAAGGCAACGGCCTGCCCTATTACGAAAACGAAGAATTGCTTGGCAACTACGGTGTGATTTTGCCAGGTTACTGCATCAACACCGAGACCGGCGAGGCCTATGAGAACGAGCATGTGGTGCATTATCTTTACAAGTACATGCCCAACTACGGTGGATGGGGCAAGATTATCTCTACGCCGGGTATCGTTGACAATACTTGGATCAAGATGCGTGAGCTCTCGTTGACTTACGACTTTCCACGCAAGCTGCTCGACAAGCAGAACTTCTTTAAACAGGCTTCCGTCTCCTTGGTGGGGCGCGACCTGTTCTACTTCTACAAGACCTTGCCTGACAACATCAATCCGGAGGGCACCCAAGGATCGGGTAACGCCCAGGGATTGGAGTATGGGTCATATCCAGGGACGAGGTCGGTGATGGTTTCGTTGAAGGTGAATTTGTAAAAATTAGGAGGATTTAAGATGAGAAAGAGATTTAAAATGGGTTTAATGGGGTTGATGGGTTTAATGGGGTTGATGATGAATTCTTGTACGAAGGATTTTGAGGAGATGAACCAGAATCCGTTCTCGCCGACGGGAACGACGACGGAAGCGCTTTTTAACGGTGTGGTGAAGTCGTTGCAGCAGAGCATGAACGAGCAGTTCTACTTGCAGAATGAGATTTGGTACCCTGAGACTGAACTTGGTGCATTGACATCCGATGCTTGGGGCAACTCGCAAATAGGTACTTCACAATTATGGTCGGAATACTATCTGATGCTGTCCAACATCAGAGAGCTGGAGCGGCGATTTGATGCTTACGATGAAGAACATGGCGACCCAGCGATTAGCGACAAGGTGCGCGCCCAGCTGAATGTGCTGAAGGCCTACCAGACCTTCAAGGTGACCGACGTCTTTGGAGACATGCCTTATACCCAGGCTGGTCGTATCTGGGAGAACGCCTCTTCGCAGGCTACCATGAAACCCGAGTGGGACACCCAGGAAAGCATCTACAAGTCGTTGCTCGAAGAGCTGGTCTGGTCGCGTGACATTTTGCATGCCGACTCCCTGACCACCCCCAGCGGTAATGATTATTACAAGCTTCCTTACGATGTGCTGCTCAACAACAACTACACGCTTTGGGCCGAGTTTGCCAACTCGTTGATTTTGCGCCATGGCCTGCGCATGTACGACAAAGAACCAGACTATGCGACGCCTTTGTTGGTGGATGCCTACAGTTTCATCTATACGGCGATGAGTTCCTCTGGCGGTTCTGCCCAGGGCGGTGGTATCTGTCTATGGCCGAGTGCGTTGGGCACCAACTGGGATGTCAACTGGTCGTTCCGTGAACATAAGCATCTCCGTATGGGTGAAACCATCTGGAGCTGCCTCTCCTTGACGGATGACATGGATGGAAGCGGCATTTACGACTATCGTACCTTCCTGTTTTTCGACACCAACCATAAGACCGACAGTTTCCCTGATGGTGCTTGGAGGGCCTATCCCCAGATTCGTACCGTCGAGACTCCTGTTGAAGGCGGGTCGCCCTACGCCCAGTCGCGCGATGGCAGTTATACCTTTAAGGGACCATCGTGTTTGTTTTCCCCGTTCAACTATTATCTGACTCGTGATGAAAAATATGTCCCGCAAATTCTGGTGACCTACGCCGATGTGTTGTTTATGAAGGCTGAGATTGAGATTAGGAATATAGGCGGCATCACGCCGCCTTTGAATGCCGACGAGAGCATCCGTTCCGGCATCTACCAGTCGTTCCTTTTCTGGGTACATATACCTTATCAGACCAGCCGTTGGACCTATTTCTATCCGCAATACAGTAATTATGTTGCCAATTTGGATATTTGGGCTTGCTGCAACAACATGGCGGCCAATGTGATGAACTATGCCGTATGGATGAATCCCGAATACGATGGCAGTCAGGAGTTTTATCTGAAGATGCTCTATCAGCAACGGTGGTTAAACCTCTTCCGTCAGCCTTGGGAGGCTTGGGCATTGGCACGTAGAACCATGGCCACGCCTACGACTACCAACCATGAGAAGTTGACTTCCTATAGGATGGAGTATCCGCAGAAAGAAGTAGAATATAATTATGAAAATTACGTCACACAATTAGGAAGAATGCCGCATGGGGATACGAGGCAGACGCCGATGTGGTGGATGACAAATTAGTGGAAAGTGAAAAGTGAAAAGTGAAAAACTATAGAGCAAATGAAGAAGATACTATTGATAATTGGATTAATGATTTCGCTAGGGGCGAGAGCTCAGGTGGAATATCTTTATGATTTTAACAATTTGACGGTGGGGTCGCAGAACCTCAATGGTCAGGATGGTTGGATGACGCATTATCAGACGGCCAGTTCGTCGCAGGATTTCGATGTGGACTACGTTTGTGGTTCTGATATGGCCCCTGACGAGAGTATGGCTGTTTGGTATCCCTACGGAGGATCTGGCGTGGGTCGTACCGCCACTCGCAAGGCCTCAGCCAACTTCAACTTCAGCTTCCAGGAAGGCGGTATCATGGACTTGGAGATGGACATGCTCCGCACCTGGTGGGGCAACTTCTTCGGGGTAGGCTTTGATGGCGACGGTGATGGTTACATCTTGCCTGGCATGAACGACGTGGATGGTGGCGTGTACCTGTTCTGCAAGGGGCAAGGCGACAGTGGCCATGCCCGGTTGCATTTGCCCAACGGCACCTCGGTGGAGTTCGCTTTCGACGAAGGCGGCTGGAATCGCTATAAGATGTCGTTCGACTTCACGGCCTACGATGGCGAAGGTGCTGTCACGGTGTTTGTCAAGTCCGGTTGTCAAGGTGAGTGGATTCAGCAAGCCGCAGCCACCAATGTGAACATGCATCTGACCCCTGGTTCGGGTGACAAGAACGATTATCAGGTATGGGACGGCCTCTTCTTCCATTCACAAGGCGGGACGGGAGGATTCGACAATCTGTTGGTGCGCCAACAGCCCGACGGTAACGCCCAACTTATCGAGATGGAGGACATTCCGAACCAGTTGGTTTTTAATGCGCCCATTACCTTGACGGCAACGGCCTCATCGGGACTTCCAGTATCGTTTGAGATGATAGAAGGTCCTGCCACCATCAATGGAAATACGCTTACTTTGACTGGTGAAGAAGGTGTGGTGCGGTTCAAAGCCACCCAGTCGGGCAACGCCTCGTGGTTGCCCGCTCCCGATGTGGTGAAAACTTTTGAGGTGGTGGATCCCGACCTGTACGACCCTGAAGTGACCATCCGTCGGCCCTATACGGGAACCAAAATCTATCTGCAAGATATACATCCTGTGATGATTGTGGTCTCCGCCTACATCGAGCATCCCGAGGTGATCAAGTTTACCGAGATTACCGCTTCTGTCGATGGAATGGACATCCCCTTGCACACTGACTACCCCGAGGATCCGGAAAACGGTTATTACTATGGTTTCTTCACGCCTTTGGGCTATACCAACTATGGACTGAGTGTCAGCGTGACACAAAGCGGCGGCAAGACTACCACGTACAACACCCAATTCGAGGTGACCGACCAGATTGACAACACTTTAGAGGTGGCGACCATGCACGGCGACTTGGTTTGTACGCCGAGCCAGCACAGTGCCCGAGGTGAATATATCTTCCCTTCACACGTAGGTGCTTTTAACCATATCCAAGCCTATTTTGACTACAACTGCGTCAATGGCAACTGCGACACCTACGACCGTATCGGCGGTGTGCGGATTCGCAACTACCGTGGTGAGTGGGTGGAGTTGTTCCGTTACATCACGCCTTTTGGGAAGCAATGTAACGATGATGTAGACGTGAGCGACTTCACCTCGTTGCTTCAGGGCTTGGTGGAGATGGAGTACTACATGGTGCTTTGGAACGGCAGTGGGTCGAATCCCAACTTATCGTTCACGTTCACCAAAGGGACGCCAGAATATCTCTATGTAGATCTTGATGAAATCTGGTATGGCGACTATAGTTTTGGCGATTATGCCAACCAGCAACCTGTACCTGTGGTGGACTATCATTTCGATGAGCAAGCCTCTAGGGTCAAGTTGCAACTCACCACCACGGGCCATAATTGGAGCAGTGGTACCAACAACACCTATAACACTGGCAATGCCGCTGAATTTTACGAAGCCACCCATCATATTCTGGTGAATGGCCAAAGCCAATACGACCAGGATCTATGGCGTTCTTGTGCGCCTAATCCAGCAGGATGTCAGCCACAAAATGGTACCTGGAGTTACTCTCGCAGTGGCTGGTGTCCCGGCTCGATAGGGATGGTGTGGGACTTTGACCTTTCATCCTATCTCAATGCCGGTCATGCAGAGCTGTTTTACCAGTTCGATCCCACCTATTTGGATCTCTGTCACCCCAACCATCCCGATTGTGAGGACGGCGTGACCTGCACCGAGTGTGCCGCTCCTGACAATCCGATATTGAGGGTATCCGGCAAGGTGGTCACTTACAGTAACAACGAAGAAGTGTTCACAGGTGTTCATCAGACGGTGGCGGAGCCTGCATTCCAAGTTGAATTGTATCCCAACCCCGCCAAGCATCAGGTCACGCTTCGTACCGATTATGATAAGGGTGCAGTCAGCGTGATGATGCTCAATGCTTGGGGTCAAATCGTGATGTATTTCACCGTGGAGGGAGAACGCAGCATTGATATAAGCCATCTTTCACCGGGTATTTACACATTGCAGATGCTAGGCGGTAGCGTGGTCACCAAAAAATTGATAATCAATTAATAAATACATATCTATATGAAAAGATTCTCTTTAATGTTTTTTTTGATGGCTTTTGCCATCGGATTGAGTGCCCAGACGGAGGCCGCTTTCAGTTTCAATGATTATCTCGAGGAAGAACCTCTTAACGGACAGGGTGGATGGATTACCCGTCCGCACACCTCGAGCAATGGTGGCATTCCTATGTACACGGGTTATATAGGCCACTTCTGGAAAGGAGATCCATCCCCGACTATGGACGAAACCATGGGTGTGTTTTCCCATGCTTCGGGCACTGCTCATGGCGATGTGGCCACCCACAGCCTCAGTGAATACGGCTTCGATTTCTCCACAGGTGGCGTCATCGAGATAGAGTGCGACATCTATCGTGGTCTTTGGGGCCATCTTTTTGGCATTGGCTACGATGCCGATGGCGATGGTTTTGTTGTTCCTCCTTTTTACACTGCACCAGGTCATAACCTCACCGAGCCCTTGATACCAGATCCAAACAGCACCTCTCCCGAAGGCGGCATCTATTTGCTGTCCACGGGATACCGTCCCACCGATCCTTATTTCCAATATGGTCCGGTGTTGCCCAATAATACAATGGCATGCAATTTTCAGCCTGCCACTACCATGGATTGCTGGTTCCGTTGGAAGATCTCCATCGATTTGGATGCCAATGGTGGTGCAGGTGCTGTTACCCTTTACGGGATGGAAGATCCCAACAATGGTGAATGGGAACCTGTTCCCGAGTGCCAAGGCGTGAATGCCGGTCTTACCCCAGGAAGTGGCGACAAGTCAGACCCTGTCATGTGGAACAGCATGTTCATGCTTAACAACGGCATGGGCGGTTTTGACAACTTTACTGTGCGCCACATGCCTGGCGGACTGGCATCGCAGTTCATCGACTTTACCGACATCGGCGACCAACTGGTTTCTGCTGCCCCCATCACGCTGCAAGCGACAGCCTCTTCGGGTCTTCCCGTGACATTTGAGGTGGCCCAGGGACCTGCCACCATCGAAGGCAACGTCCTTACCCTTACTGGCGAGGAAGGCACCGTGAAAATACGCGCCTTACAGTCTGGAGACGGTACACAGTGGCAAGCTGCACCTACGGTAACACGCTCGTTCTATGTGGTCGATCCTGATAATTATTTGCCTGAAATCACCATTCGCCGTCCCTACGAAGGCACCAAGGTGTATATGCCTGACTTCGAGAATCCCGTGATGATTGTGTTGAGCGCCTACATTGAGCATGGCGACGTGCTGAAGTTCGAAGAGGTGAAATGTAACGTCGACGGTCAAGAACTGACTTTGAAAACCGACTATCCCAATGACCCCACGAATGGCTATTGGTATACCACCTGGACCCCTTCGGGTGAAGGCAACTACGACATGACCGTCAGCATCACGCAGACAGGCGGCAAGGTGACTTCGGCTTCGAATACCTTTGAGGTGACGACCAACTATAACGACATCACCGTGTCAGCCCTCAACGGCGAGGTGGTGATGACCAACGATCAGTTTACCGCCTATGGCGAATACCCCTTTCCCACCCATGTGAATGCCTTCAATGCCATCAACATGCATTACCTTCACAATTGCTTGAACGGCAGCTGCAAGCCTTACGACCATGTGGGTTACGGCCGTGTGAAGAACTATCGTGGCGAGTGGGTGGAGCTTTATCGCTATTGCACCCCGTTCGGCGTGGAATGCGAGGACGACCTCGATGTGACCGACTTCACCACGGTGCTTCAAGGTCTTGTTGAATTTGAGCTCTATTGTGAGATGTACGAAAGCACCGGTGCTGGCTATAGTCCCACGGCCATCTTCGAATACACCAAAGGCACTCCCGACTATCCTTACGTGGATGTAAACGAGATATGGTTTGGCACCTATAGTTTTGGCGACTACGAGAACCTCTGCCCCATCCCGCCGCATGCCATCACCTTCGATCCCAGCGTTGAGAAGGCCAACCTCCGTTTGGTGACCACAGGCCACCACTGGAGTGATACTGAAAATGGTGCTTACAACACAGGCAATGCTGCTGAGTTCTACGAAGCCACCCACAACATCAAAATCGACGGTACTTTGTTCGACACCCAGCATCTGTGGCGAGGCTGCAGTCCCAATCCAGCGGGTTGCCAGCCTCAAAATGGCACCTGGTCTTATGCTCGTGCTGGTTGGTGTCCGGGCAGCATGGGCATGGTGTGGAACTACAGCCTCGACAACTACCTCAACAGTGGCATTTCTGAGCTGTTGTATGAGTTCGACCCCAGCTATGTGGACGAGTGCCACCCCAACTATCCCGACTGCGTGACTGGACAAAACGGCTGCATCAACTGCTTGGATTCGAACAACCCCATCCTGATGGTGTCGGGCAAGGTGGTGACCTACAGCCATCAGACCGATGTTTTGCTGACTGATGTCACTGAACGTCCCGATGTCGATGAGGAACCATTCGAGTTGACCATCACCCCAAATCCCATCAGCAATACGATGCATATCAGCACTAATTATGAAAAAGGCAGCATGAGAGTACTTATGTTGAATGCCCAAGGTGTGGCAGTTCGCAATTTCAGCATGAATGGTTCGGCTACGCTTGATGTGAGCGACTTGCCTTCAGGATTGTATTTTGTTCGTGTGATGGGTGGAGAAATGGTGAGCAGGAAGGTCGTTATTAGATAAGAGATAAAAGATAAAAGTTATGAAAAAGATACTATTCACTTTATTATTGGTGACGGTGGGCCTTTGGGCGATGGGCCAGACCGAAGTCACCATCGACTTCAACGATTACGGTGAAAACCAAGATTTGAACGGCCAACACGGCTGGGTGTCACATCCCCATCACGGCCATAACGGCGGTAAACCCCTTTACACCGATTACCTGGGGCCACGCGACATGACTTCGCCCGACGAGACCATCGCTGTTTACAGCAAATGTTCCGGAACCAACTTCGGCGACATTGCCACACACAGCCTGACAGAGTACGGATTCGACTTCTCCACGGGTGGTGTCATCGAGATCGAATGCGATATGTGGCGTGAATGGTGGGGCGACTTTTTCGGGATCGGTTACGATGGCGATGGTGACGGCTATGTACTGCCCCCTACTCAAGGCAACAACGAGCCCACGCTTCCCGATCCCAACAGCACTTCGCCTGATGGCGGCATTTACATGCTGACCACTGGTGTGAGTCCCGACAACACCAACTTTAAGAACGGTGTGGTGCTACCGAACAACACCTTTGCCAACACGTTGGAGTTTGAGCCCCATCAGCATTGGTATCGCTGGAAGGTAAGCATCGACCTCGATGCCAATAACGGAGCAGGTGCCGTGACCCTTTTTAAAATGGACGATCCCAACTCCGGTGAATACGAACCGGTACCCGAGATACAAGGTGTCTACGCAGGTCTTACTCCCGGCAGCGGTAACAAGTACGACCCGGCCATGTGGGACAAAATCTTCCTGTTCAACAGCGGTTATGGCGGTTTCGACAACTTCACCATACGTCACATGCCCGGCGGCTTGGCATCGCAGTTCATCAACTTTACAGCCATTGGCGACCAATTGGCCTATGCTGCTCCCATCACCCTTCAAGCCACTGCTACTTCGGGTCTTCCTGTGACCTTTGAGGTGATCCAAGGTCCCGCCACGGTGGAAGGCAACATCCTTACCCTTACCGGCGAGGAAGGTAGCGTGAAGGTCCGTGCCGTGCAACCCGGCGACGGCACCACATGGCAATCGGCCCCTGCGGTGACTCGTTTATTCTATGTGGTTGACCCCGAGAACTATACCCCTGAAATCACCATCCGTCGACCCTACGAAGGCACCAAAGTTTACATGCCTGACTTTGAGAATCCCGTATTAGTGGTGTTGAGTGCCTATATTGAGCACGGCAACGTGTTGAAATTTGAAGAAGTGAAATGCACTGTCGATGGTCAAGAACTGATCCTGATGACCGATTATCCCGATGACCCCACAAATGGCTATTGGCACACCACCTGGACACCTTCGGGTCCTGGAACCTACAATATGACCGCCAGCATCACCCAGACAGGCGGCAAGGTCACCACGGCATCGAACACCTTTGAAGTGAGCACCAACTATGACGACATGGTCGTTACCGCACTCAATGGCGAAGTGGTGGTAAGCAAAGAAGTGTTCACCAGTTATGGTGAATTTGCTTTCCCCACCCACGTCAACGCTTTCAACGACATCAACTTGCATTATCTGCACAACTGTGTGAACGGCAGCTGTCCTCCCTATGACCATGTGAGCCGCTGCCGCGTGAAGAACTACCGAGGCGAGTGGGTGGAGCTGTGCCGCTATACCACCCCCTTCGGCGTGGAATGCGTCGACGACCTTAACGTGACCGATTTCACCACCCTGCTGCAAGGTCTGGTTGAATTTGAATTGCATTGTGAAATGTGGGACCAAACTGGCCAAGGCTACAGCCCCACTGCCGTCTTCGAATACACCAAAGGCACCCCCGACTATCCTTATGTCGACCTCAACGAGATTTGGTTTGGCACCTATGATTTCGGCGATTATGCGAATCCTTGTCCCGTGCCAGTACGCCACATCGAGTTTGACCCTTGTGTGGAGAAAGCCAAGCTCAACTTAGTGACCTCAGGCCACCACTGGAGTAGCGGCACCAACGGCAACTACAACACAGGCAATGCCGCCGAGTTCTATGATGCTACGCACAACATCAAGATCAACGGCGCCTTGTTCGACACCCAGCATTTATGGCGCACCTGTTCGCCCAATCCCGCCGGATGCCAACCCCAAAACGGCACTTGGAGTTATCCTCGCGCTGGATGGTGCCCGGGAAGCATACCGATGGTATGGGACTATAGCCTCGACAATTACCTCACTAGCGGCATCGAGGAACTGCTTTATGAGTTCGACCCTGATTATGTTGACGAGTGTCACCCGAACTATCCCGATTGTGTGAGCGGACAGAACAGCTGCCCCAGTTGTCAGGACTCAAGCAACCCCATCTTGATTGTTTCGGGCAAGGTGGTGACCTATAGCCACAATAGCGAGGTGGTGGTAACAGCGGTTACCGAACGCCCCGATGTCGATGCTGAGCCGTTCCATGTGACCCTCTCCCCCAACCCGGTGGAAGACCATCTGACCATCACGACGGATTATGACAAGGGACGCACTGGCGTACATATCCTCAACGCCCAAGGCGTCAAGGTGAGAGGCTTCAATATGCAAGGTACGGTCACCATTGATATGAGCGACCTTCCGGCAGGTGTTTATTTCGTCCAGATTCTGGGCGGACAAATGGTTACGAAGAAAATCATTAAAGAGTGAGGAGTGAGGAGTTTGGAGTGAGGAGTAATTAATTAATATATAAGAGTATGAAAAAGATCTCAATTATTATTATCCTGATGGTTTGTGGGTTATGGGGTTATGCCCAGACCACGGCCAGTTTCGACTTCAACAACTTCACGGAGAATGCCCCGTTGAACGATCAGCACGGCTGGGTGGCTCGCGCCCATAGTGCTGGCGGCGGACAGCTGAAGACCGAATACCTTGGTGGGGGTGGTCACACCACCCCCGACGAGAGTATGGGAGTGTTTTTTGACAATGCCAACACCAACTATGGCGAAGTAGCTACCCACAAGTCGACATCCGAGTTTGAGTTCGACTTTTCCACGGGAGGTACCATCGAGGTGGAGATTGACATGATGCGCAACTGGTGGGGCACCTGCTTCGGCGTGGGTTATGATGCCGACGGTGACGGCTCGGTGCTGCCTCCGATGAGTTATGAGGCCACTCATCCCAATCCTGCTCTGCCCACCCAAGACGGCGGTATTTATTTTGTGACCACTGGTGTCGATCCCCGTCCGAGTTTCGTCACCGGTATCGTGCTGCCCAACAACGAAATTGCCGCTTCGTTCGAGTATGATACTCCAGAGGCTGCTTGGACCCGTTGGAAGATCATGATAGACTTGGAGTCAAATAACGGTGCCGGAGCCGTGTCGCTGTTTGCCGACCACGGCTGCACGGGTGAGTTTGAACCCGTGCCTGAGATCCAGGGCTTGAACGCCGGTCTCACTCCCGGCAGCGGCGATCGTTTCGATCCTGCCATGTGGGACGGCATTTTCTTTCTGAGCTCTTCTCACGGCGGATTCGACAACATCACGGTTCGTCACACTCCTGCGGGATTGGCTTCACAATTTATTGATTTTGAGGCTATTCCAGATAAACTCAATTTTGATGCGCCCTTTGCCTTGAACGCCACCGCCTCTTCAGGTCTTCCCGTGCAGTTTGAGATTGTGGAAGGCACCGATGTGGCCACGTTGAGCGGCAACACCGTTACCCTTACCGGTCAGACAGGCATGGTGAAGGTACGTGCCTTGCAGCCTGGCGACGGCACCCAATGGCAAGCCGCTCCTTCGGTAAACCGTACCTTCGAGGTAGTCAACCCAAGCAACTACAACCCTCAGATCACCATTCGCCGGCCTTATGATGACCTGAATGTGTATATGACCCAGTTGGAGCCGATGTTGCTGGTGCTGAGCGCCCATATCGAGCATGGCGACGTGATCAAGTTTGAGGATGTGCATTGTGAGGTAGGAGGTCAGACGGTACAACTGCAGACCGCCTATCCCAACAACCCCGACAACGGCTATTGGTTTGGCACCTGGGAGCCCACCTCGTTCGGTGATTACGACATGGTCGCCTCCATCACCCAGTCGGGCGGCAAGACCACCACGATGAATAACCATTTCACCGTGACCAACACTTTCAATAATGTTGATGCGGTGGCCATGAATGGTGACTTAGTAGTGACTTCGTCCAGCCAGACGGTACACGGCGAATACGCTTTGCCTTCCCATGTTGGCGCTTTTTCGGCCATCAATGCCCATTATGACCACAACTGCCTTAACGGCAGTTGCGATCCTTACGACCATATCGGTTATGTCAGGGTGAAAAACCACCGTGGTGAGTGGGTGGAATTGTTCCGATACTGCTCGCCGTTCGGCGTGGAGTGTGACGATGACATGGATGTCACGGATTACACTTCCATTTTGCAAGGTCTGGTAGAGTTTGAGGTCTATTATGAGATCTGGCAAAGCTGGAGTTTCAATCCCATTTTGACCTTTAACATGCAGAAGGGAACCCCAGAATACCTCTACTCCGATGTTCAGCCAATCTGGTTTGGCAAGTATGACTTTGGCGACTATGCCAACCAGCAACCGGTTCCTGAGGTGGACTTTGAGTTTGCCGAGAACACAGAGGCGGCGCATCTGAAGCTCATTACCACGGGTCACAACTGGAGCAACAGCTCAGGTGGAGCTTACAACACGGGTAATGCCGCTGAGTTCTATGAAGCCACC
Source organism: Bacteroidales bacterium (assembly GCA_024681295.1). GTDB lineage: Bacteria > Bacteroidota > Bacteroidia > Bacteroidales > F082 > Limimorpha. The sequence continues at coordinate 11,818 of JAILBC010000085.1, read as the reverse complement.
CATCACGTCTTCGTCAACGGTGAAAACAAGTTCGAGCAACACCTATGGCGTGAGTGTACCCCTAACCCTGCAAGTTGCCAGCCACAGAACGGCACATGGGGTTATCCCCGCAGCGGATGGTGCCCGGGAAGCATGGGTTTGGTATGGAATTACGACCTTACCGAATACTTGTCACAAGGCGGCGCCCATCTTTTCTATCAGTTCGATCCGACTTATTTTGACCAGTGCCATCCCAACTATCCTGGCTGTCAGGACGGCGCGAATGGTTGTATCCAGTGCTCCAACCCCGACAACCCGATTTTACGCGTCTCCGGTATGGTGGTGAGCCAGTCCAACAACCATGGCACTTTGGTGGAGATTCATGAATATCCCGACGTGGAAAAAGACCCGTTTACGGTGGACATCACCCCGAATCCGGTAAGTCATCAGATGACCATCAAAACCGACTACGAGAAGGGCAAACTCTGTGTCCACATCCACAACGCTTATGGCGTGGAGGTGCGTGGTTTTGTGATGGACAGCCAAGCCACGATTGATGTTTCGGACTGGGCGCCTGGGATTTATTTTGTGAATGTGATTGGAGGCAAGGTGGTTACCAAGAAGGTAATAATACAATAAATAATCGCCCCGCAGGGGCAATAACCATATAGCCCAGGGCAACGCCCTGGGATTTTAAGGACGACCCCAGGGATATAAAAAAAGCCCGTCAATTTTGACGGGCTTTTTGTTTTATGAAAGGTTTTCGTTAGAATGTGTAACGGACACCTAAAGCAGCTGAATAGCCGATGCCATTAAAATACTGAGGGTGAACAACGGCATACATCGGTCTGGCATCAAGAGACATCTGAAGCGGGATACCATTGAATTTATAATCCAAGCCGATAATACCACCAATACCTAGGTTTAAACCTCCGACCGTTGTATCGTCGCTGATGTAGTAACCAGCCATCACGCCAGGACCAACATACCAACCAAGACCAGGAACAGGAAGTTCGAAAGTCCATTGATAGGTACCGGTTAATGACAGGAAATTCCAATTGTAGTGATAAAGCAAAGCGTCAAGGCTGCCAAGATCGAGTTCAAGACGATTGGCACCCATTGCGGTTTGATAGGAGATTTCATTGCCGTAACCTAGACGGAGACCAATTGCATTTTGAGCATTGGTTGCAAAGGTCAAGCCCATCACAGCAACCAAAACGAGTAATAATTTTTTCATTGTAGTTTGATTTTAGTGAATAATGAGGTTAAAAAATGTCTGTTATTTCGTTTTCAATAGGGCAAAATTATACGTTTTATTCAAAAAACCAAAAAATAGTTATCAACTATTCTTGATAAACAGTATGATTCAGCACATTTCCGACCATTCCCAGCGTGTTTTTGTCGATGTTTTCGATGTTGTCGTTGAGGGTATGCCACACGTCGGGGAAGGTTTCGTTGATGCTGTTGGGTTGCAGGTCGATGATGTCGATGGTGGGGATGCCGGCGATTTCGTTCAGTGGCAGATGGTCATCGCTGATGGGTTCGCCCAGTTCATTGGAGAAGGCGTCGCGGTAACCCAGATCTTGGGCTGTGCGCCACACTTTGTTGCTCAGCCAGGCGGCATAGCCCTGGGAGTAGTATTCTTTCATGAAGTTAGGGTTGGAACCGCCTACCATATCCAGCAGGATGCCGAAGTTGGCTTGATAGCCTCTGATGTGGGGTTGGGCAGCCCAGAACTGTGAGCCCAGGGCCCAGTGGTTGCGGCTGTCGTCGTAGTATTGCTCGGCTTGATAGTAGGGCGGACCGTAGTCTTCCAGGTCGAACAGGATGATGTCGACGCCGGTTTTCTCTGGCAGTGGCTGATTATGGAAGCAGCGGGCGTTCTCGATGAGCACCCCTACCCCACTGGCACCGTCGTTGGCCCCATCGATGGGGGTGTTCCAGTTGGCGTCATCGGGATCGTGGTCGGCGAAGGGACGTGAGTCCCAGTGGGCGCAGAGGATGATGCGCTTGCTGGCTTTGGGATTGAACGAGGCGATGATGTTCTTTCCGTCGATGCCTTTGCTGTTGTAGATGCGTGTGCGGAACTCCTGTACGATGACCGTGTCGGCATAGGCTGTGAGCTTATCGACTAGCCATTGTGCGCACAGTTCATGGGCTTCGGTGTTGGGTACACGTGGGCCGAAGTCGGTTTGGGCTTTGACGAAGGCGTAGGCGGAGTCGGGGTTGAAGGTGGGGGTTTCGATGGGTTTAATGGGTTGGGTGGGTTTAATGGGCTCAGTGGGTTTGTGGTTGCAGGCGCAAACCAAGAGGATTAATATCAACGGGAAAAGCTTCTTCATTATTCTGAGTGAACTTTATTGAGGGTTGAGTTACCTCCCTCCGGTCGGTGAGCCTTTTAGGGTTCACCGTTCTGTCTTTTTTTAATAATAAACGATGTTTAAATCAAAACGTTTTTGTTGTAGAGCGGTGACGGTTTTGTTTTTCACCTTGGTGTTGTAAATCTTGAGCAGTTTCAGCGAGGGAAGGTCTTCGATGGGTGAGATTTTTTTCACGCCGGTGTTGTTAATCAGCAATTCTTCCAGTTCCGTCATCTTGGCCAGGGGCTTGAGTGATTTGATTCCCGTGCCTCCTGCGTTGAGGATGCGGAGGTGTTTCATATTCTCGAGTCCTGACAGGTCAGAAACCTGGGTATTTTCGATATTGAGAACGCTGATGAGGGTATCCGACATGAGCGGAGAGAGGTCGCTGATGGGGTTGTTCTGGAGGAGGAGTTCCGTTAGGAGGATTTTGTTGGCCAGCGGCTTGATGTCGCGGATGCCCTGGCCAATGAGGTTCACCTTTTCCAGCCAATGGAAACTCGTGATGGGCTCAATGGTTTGGATGGCGTTTTCGCCTTCGATGACAAGGCTCTGGAGGTCGATGATTTTTTGGAGTTCCAGTGCAGAAGGCATGTAGTCCTTGCAGCCCACATGGTCTTTCAAAATCTGCTGCCAGTTGTTATCCAAGCCCTCCCACCAAGCGTTGAGGGTCTCGGTTTGGTAGACCACCGTGACGTTGCGCAGGTTTTCTTTCAGGCGGTACACTTCGGTTTGAGTCACTCCGGTATTGTTAGCCCACACGGTTTCCAGATGATCAGCGGTCATCAGGGGTGACAGGTTGGTGACGGGGGTGTTGTTGATATTGAGGGTTTTGAGGCTGTTGGCGCCTGCGAGGGGACTCAGATCATCGATATGGGTGTTCTCGAGGTTGATGTTTTCGAGGTTAGTCATGCCTGTCAGCGCGTTAAGACGGGTGATCTCGGTGTTGGCGATGTTGAGGTTGACCAGGTTGGTGAGACGGCTCACGGGCATGAGGTTCTGGATGTAGGCATTGCCTGAGAGGTCGAGATCGGTCATGTTGATCACCTCATGCAGTTGTTCCGTGGTGGGATTGCCGTCGATGGAAGTCTGTTTGGAGAACACGGCTTTCCAATAGATGGGGAGTTCTTCCCACCATTGCTCAAGGGCGTTGGTATCGTAGATGACCAGGGTGAAGGGATTGCTTTTGGTGAATTCGCTGGCCTGTTTACCGTCGATACGGGTATTGTCGCAATAAACCTTACTTAACCGACGGTGATTTTTCAGCGGATTAAGATCACTGATATTGGTGTTGCTGCAGAAAAGTTCTTTCAGGTTCTCCATTTCCTGAAGGGCGTTCAGGTTGTTGATGGGGGTTTGGGAAATCTTAAGGCTTTGAAGTTCAGTGAAGTGGCTGACTGGACTTAAGTCTCTGATGGGTGTGCTGCTGATGTTGAGTGAGACGATGTTGTTGAGCTCGGCGATGGGTTGCAGGGTGTTGATTTTGCAGCCTTCGGTGGCGAGATGGGTCATGTTAGGACATTGCTTAACGTCCTCGAGCGTGTTGACCTGAGTAAAGGAGATGTTGAGTTTCTCGAGTTTACTGAGGATTTCGAGGACGGCGAGGTTACTCACGTCGGTATGGGCGATATCGAGTTCTTCCAGCATGATGTCGTATTTCAGGGGGCTGAGGTCATCGATACGCGTGTTGCTAGCCTTCAAAGTCTTGAGTTTGTTGCTGTTACGTAACGGGGTGAGGTCGCCTACGTTGGTACCTGAGATGTTCAGTGTTTGGAGTTCGGAAAGTTCGCTTAGGGGGTCCAGGGTAGTGATGGTCTTGATGCCCGATACGTCGACATTTTGCATCATTACGAGTCCTTTCATTTTGGCGTAGAACTCGTCCAGTCCGTTGCGCACCATCACTTCTTTCCAGTCGGTAGCGATGGTGTCGCCATCGATGACGGAGAGGATGGGATAGGAATAGATGAAGTCGGTCTCGTTGACTTGGATGATGGACTGCATTGGAATGGTGTCGTTGATGCGTAGTTCCTTGCCGAAGTAGGTCTTCCAGGGGCTGGGCATGGCGTTCCACCAGTAGCGCAACGTCTCACGTTCGTTCACCTGGGTGGTGTAGATGCTGGCGATCTTGAGGTCGTTTTTCACCTTGTCGAGGTTGATTTCGATGAAGCGTTTCTTCACCTCGTTGATGGAGTCGTTGGTGACGGTTTTGCCCACCAGTTTGCGGTTCATCGTGACTTTAAAATAAGGCGAACCGTCTTCTTTGGTAAGGCTTGCGATGCTTTGAACGTCGAAAGTGAAGGTTGCGTATTGGAAGAAGAAGTCGATATCCTTCAGATAGGCCTGCACGTCCTTGGTGAGGTTGGTGTTGCGTTTGGTGTCGAGGTCATCTTCGATTTGGACCTTGTCGTTTTGGAAGATCTTGGAATAGGTCTGAGAGAAGACGATTTCTTTTTCCTGGGCGGTTTGTTCGGGGTCGCCGATGAAGTTCAGGGTCTCTTGTAGGTAGTTCACCATCTTGTTGATTTCGGTCTCATAGACGGCGAGTTCCTCTTTGGAGAGGCCGGTATTTTGTTTTTTCTTCTGTGCTGTTGCGGTAATCGTAATAAGACACAACAGGAGAAGAATTACTTTCCACTTTCCACTTTTAACTTTTAACTTATTTTTCATGGTTCGTAGAATTTAATCAAGTCTTTTTTATCCTTTTCGGGGATATAAATCAGGTTGGATATGAGCCATCCCGCGTTACTTCCGCTGCGGTTGAACCACGACACCTCGAAGTACCAGTCTTTGATTTGGAACACGTGGAATTTGACAGTTTCCACGTTTTGGAAGATGAGGTTGCCGCGTTTGATTTCGTAGAAGAATAGGGTAAGATAGTCGGGTTCGAACGATTTGGAGGCGTAGTATTCTATGACTTCGGGTTCTTTGAAGATCTTGTAGATGTTCATGAAGTCGAGTTCATGGCTCATGGGATGGAGGAAGTGTTTCTCTTTTTCGGCCATCTCTCCGGTGGGGAAGAGTTTGTTGAACTCGGAGAAGTAGATGTTGTTGAGCACCCATTTAGAGCCGAGTCCTTCTTGTTCAACGCCGAGGATCATGATGACATTGGCGTCTTTGCCTTTGTATTTAAAGGTGGCTGACACTTCGGAATACCATCGTCCGCCGAGGAAGGTCATAAAGGTGGAGTCGGTGGTGGTGACGTCTTCGATGAAGAAGCGTTGCAGGTCGGGTTGGTTGCCGTAGGTCTCTTGGTCGAAGAGGATGGCGAGCGACTGTTGTCGTTTATCCTTGTTACGGTACGAAGGGTCTTTCGGGTTGATTTTATAGCCGAACTGGTCCTCTTCGTAGTTGAAGCGGCGGATGAATTGGCCCATCTGCTTGGTCATGGCGTAGAGGTTGGCTTCGTCGAATTGGACGTCGCCAAGACTTTGAGCCATCAGTGGAAAAGCATCGACGCTCAACAGTAGAGCGACGAAGAAAACTTTCCACTTTCCACTTTCCACTTTCCGTTTCATTATTTATTCACGGTTTCCTTCACGCGCATGTCGCCGAGGAGCACATCCCAGAAGCCGATGATGCGGCCACCGATTTGCGTCTCTTTGCGTTTCACGTACACGGTGATGTCTTTCTTGGTGGTGTCCTTGTAAGCCAGGTGGCCTTCTTTGTCGTAGCCGCGGAAGGTTTGGAAGATGGTGATGACGCCTACGTAGGTGCCATCGGGTTGGCGTTGCAGGTCGGACACATATTCGATGTTATACCATTCGATTTCCACGCGGTCGTAGTTGAGGCGCATGAGATGCTCGAGGTAGGGGCGCACCTTGTAGTATTTCACTTTGTTGGAGGCCACAGAGGAGACGCCGATTTCGGCATTGCTCATGAAGAGTTCCTCGGCGCGGTCGATGACGCGGTTGGCTTCGCTCCAGGCGGTCTCTTTGGAGCCTACGATCTTGATGTATTTGCTGAGGTCGCGTACTTTTTCTAGGGCGAGGCTGTCGATGGCTTGTTTGCGTTCGAAGCTCAGTTCTTCTTGTTGTGCCATGGCGGTTCCGGCCACAAAGAGGGCGAGGGCCATGACGGCTATGATTCTTTTCATGGTTTCTTATCGTTTAATGAGTTCTACTTCGTTGATTTTGCCGTTGTTGTTAAATTTCAGGTCTGACACGCGGTTGCGGTTGACTTTTTGGTCTTTGAGGTAGTTGAGATAGTCCTCGATGGTGGTGGGTCGGTCGTAGTCGTTGAATCCTCCGGCTTGGCTGATGATGATAAGCACGGGCACGTTGTTCGACTCGAACAGTTGGAGGGTTTCGCTGATGATGCGGTTGGCCTGGGTCACGCTAGAGGCGGAGGCGATGCTGTTGAAGTTTTTCTCCAGCACGTTTTTAGGCTCTTTGGCTTTGGCGGCCTCTTCGGCGGCTTTCCGTTCTTCTTCGGCTTTCTTCTCGGCTTGTGCGCGTTCGCGTGCGAGTTTCTTTTCTACTTGGAAGAGCAGGTCGTCGACTTGTTGGTTTTGAAGGTTCCAGTCTTTGATGGTTTGGACGCGGTTTTCTTTTTCTTCGAGGGTCCAGGTGGTTTCGTCGTCGAGGATGGCGGTGAGGTCTCTCACGGCTTCGTCGACGCGGGCTTTGTACTCAGCCTCTGCGGCTTCTTTGGCGAGTCTCTTCTTGCTCTTGCAGCTGGTGTTGCCGCCTAGGGTGATGAGGGCGACCAGGAAGACCAGCATTACGGTTGTGATTTTGTTTTTCATAATGGTATCGTTTTGCTTTGTTATAACTCTATTTCGGTTATTTAATTGCAAAAGTAGGAATAAAAAAACAATCCCGCTCCGATAAGGCGGGATTGTTGATAACTTTAAGGCACATCTTTTTTATTTTTCGATGATCCAATCGTTCACCGTTCTAGTTTCTTTCGAGAAGGCGATGCCGATTTTTACTACAGGAAGGCCTGTCCCCTGATAGGGTATGGCGTAGTTCTTCGTGTCGATCTGCTCAAGGGCCTCCTGGGCGGTACCGTTGATCTTGAGTTCCATCACATAGGTGGCGTCGTTCATAAACACCACCACATCAGCCTTGCCCAAAGCGGTCGCTCACCGTGTCGTAACATTGGATCAGCCGTGTCAGGGCGCTGTCGGGCTGGGTCCACACCAAACTGTCAACGACCGACAATTCCGACGATGATTGTAGAGACGTGGCGCGCCGCGTCTCTACGGCGGCATGACGATGACAAGCCGCCAAGAAAACAGCAAAAAATACAAAGCCGATGATACTCCGATGTCTCAAATCATTACCTTCCAATCCTTGATGCCTCTTTCCTCGCTGCTGAAGCACACACCAATCTTGAAAAGTTTTCGTGAGTCGGCTTTGAAAGGTGCGGCATATTGCTTGTCCTCAATCTGTTGCAGGGCCTCGTCGGCGCTCTTGTCCACCTTCAGTTCGAGGATGTAGATGTAGTCCTTGGTCTGTAGGGTGACGTCCATGCGGCCCTTGCTGGTGTGGCGTTCCGCCTGGACGTAATAGCCCATCAGCTTGAAGATGGTCAGCAATGAGTTCTGGAAGTAGACCTCTAGTTTGCCGGAGAGCTGGTAGTCGTTGTCGGCATAGAACGCTTGAAGCAGGGTCATGAAGTGTTCGGCGTCGCCATTGCGGAGGGCTTCCACAAAATGGGCGATATTGAAGCCTCCGTTACGGTTCCCATTATGGTAATAGACCGCCATGAACCGAGCGAACCCCTGTTCCACTTCCTTGTTGGGGAAGTCGAGGCGATAGCATAGGAACTCCGGGTCGAAATCCTTGATGGTGAGGTATCCGCTTTGGAAGAACAAGGGGATGGGGTCGCTGTACATGGCATCGATGGCGTCGAGGTCCTCAGCGGTCTTTAGTTCGGAGGTAAGCCGGTCCAGCGGGTAGTCGCAGTGTTTGATCACCTCAACGAGGAAGTTGGGCGTACCGGTGGCGAACCAGTAGTGTTTGAACACCCCGAAGCTGAGGACGTTGAGCAAGCTGAAAGGATTGTACAAGCCTACCGTGTTAGGGCAGAAATGGTATCCATCATATTCTTGTTTCAGACGCTCATAGCATTGCTCCTTGGTAATCTGGTTGGCAGCAGCTACTTCACCCACGCTCTCGTCGAAGTTCTCATGGAGTTCAGCCTCGGTGATGCCGCAGATTTCTGCATACTGTGGTAACATGGAGATGTCGATGAGGTTGTTGAGTCCGCTGAAGATGCTCAGGTGCGAGAACTTGGTGACGCCGGTGAGCATGGCGAAGCGGATGTATTCGTCGCAACTCTTGATGTTGGAATAGAAAGCTTTCAGTGTTTGTCGGTATTCCTCTTGAAGCTCGGGCTTGCCGATGGCTTCCAGTAGCGGCTTGTCGTATTCGTCGATGAGAATCACCACCTTGCCTTCGGATGATTGTTGGGCGGCATTGACAATACAATTGTAGAAGCGGTCCTCCACACTCTCGAAATTGTTGCTAACGCCATACGCTGTTTCCCATGAGGCTAGGTGCCTCGACAAAACGGCAATCAAGGATTCCTTGTTTTCGTATTTCTTTACGTTCAAATCCAGATGCAGCACGGGATACTGTTTCCACTCCTTTTCCAGTTTCGAGATGGCCAATCCTTCGAAAAGTTCTTTCTTCCCTTGGAAGTAGGCGTTCAACGTGGAAAGCAACAGGCTCTTACCGAACCTCCGTGGGCGGCTTAAGAAGTAGCATGACCCTTGTAATGCCAACTTATAGACAAAGGCGGTCTTGTCGACATAGGCGAAGTCGTTCGTTCTGATTTTCTCAAAGGTCTGAATACCAATGGGGTAGTTCATGTCGTCTGGTTTTTCACCAGCAAATTTAATCGTTTTTTTCATCGCAGGCTATCGTTTTAAATCTTTTCAGCCTGCAAAGATAACAGTATTGTATTAATAATTAATAAATTCTTAATTAATTATCATCAATGAATAAAATTAATTCTTAACAACGCTACTGGATTCGTCTTTTACCAGTCGCACCGAAGCGCCAAGCTCACGGTTGTTGACATCCACGTCGCGTTGTTTTTCGCCAACGATGAAGTACATGGAATAGGCGAATTCGTTCGAATAGGCCGTGGAAGACCAGTACGCGCCACATGTCTGGATGTAGGCTGTCTGAGTGCCTTCGGCGCGTGCGCCAGCAGCAGGTAGGAACACAACCTCAGCGGATTGGAGGCTTGTCCAGTCTTCGGCGGAGATGATGTTGTTGTTAAAGTCGGCAGAATAGTGGTCGGGGTTGGCGATGCTGAAGGAGCCGTCCCAGTTGTCGGGGAAGAGGAGCATGCCGTTGACGCCGTCGACACAGGCGTTGGCAAAGTGGATTCCGGAAACCGTAGTCCGGCTTTCCATCAGGTACTCCCATTCTTCACGGCTAAGCGTCCGCCAGCCACTATTCTCCGTGTTGCCCCCGTTGCTGATGGTGTTGTAGCCCCAGTCGGCCTGTCCGTTTTCGTCGAATAGGCTTTTGTGGACGTTTCCATAGGCGAAATAGTCGTTATAATGCGTGCTGTTGCTCCAGGGCTGATAGGCATTGGCGCCGTGGTTGTAGCCGCTGGTGCCCCATCCGAAGAGGTCGATCCATCCGTCGTAGGTCTCACCGATGTTGGCGTTGCCCTCGCCGACATAATCGGTTTGGTTTTCGGCGAAGCGCCAGGTGTTTGTCGAGGCTTGGTACTGAAGGTTGCCTTGGCTGAAGTGCACCTGCAGGTTTTCGCTTACTGAGAAGAGGCCTTCCAGTTCGCCCTCGAGTAGTGTGGGGGTGTCGCCACCACCTCCGCCATTGTCGGCCAGGGTGGTGAAGATGAGGTCTTGTCCATAGTGGTACTCCGATTCACAGAGGGCGTAGGCACGCACATGGTATTCGATTTCGGGTTGAAGTTCAGTGAGGGTACAGGAGAAAGGCTCGCTGACCGTAGTGGTGAAAAGATGGTTGCCGGTAGCGGTGGGGTTGTTTTCCGTGCTCCAGCACACTCCGAGTTCGGTGATTTGTGCCTCTCCGATGACGGTGACACGGCCACCGCATTGTGCCGTGGTGGCGGTGATGTCGGTAGGCGCATCGGTGGTGACGGTGATTTCAACCGTAGGGTCGATGATAACAGGGTCGGGGTCTTTGCAGCCCGTGAGTGCTGTGGCTAGCATAATGGCCAGAAGGCCGAGTTTTGATAGTTTGTTCATGGTTTATTAGTTTTGTTATTACTCTTAAAGACGGTGCTCATAGCCGACCCGGAGCATGAAATTCAGTTCCCCGTGACTCCGGCTAAAGCTATACGACGGCTCATAGACGAGGACACGTCCGGCAGAGGTAATCAATCCTATGCGGAGGTGGTCGACACGGTTGAGTTTCAGGCGTCCACCCAGTTCAAGGTCGACTCCGAATCCAAATAGTTCATCTTTGTCGGGCATATTGCCAAACCCTTTTTCAAGATACGGTCCAAAGGCTGCATAGAACCAGTTGCGGTCGTATTCCAGGCGTACGGGCACACGAAGGTAATGCCCCCGAAGGATGGCATTATGGATGCTTGATCCATAGTTTCCGTGGTGGCTCGTGTAGCCGGTGTTCATGTAGCGGAACTGGTAATCCAAACCGATGAGCAGCGAATAATCGCTGGTCCATCCTATTTTTGCTTCAGCACCAACGGCTCCCATCCAATGGTCAATACGGGTAGCCGACGACTTGCCCATAAAACCGCCATAGCCGCCGCTAAGGTGTGAAACAATGGAAACAGGTTTTCTGCCATATTGGGCAGAAGCGAATAGCGGCAAAAGGATTGCCAAAGTAAGGATGGTGAATGTTTTTTTCATAGTTGTATGTTTTTTTAACGATTGTTCTTTCTGGAGGCTAAATTACCGAATTTATTTTGATACCGTTCGAAGCCGTCACGGCTTTTAGCTTCATCTTATTCCCTTTCACATTTTAACTTGAGTTTTTCTGGAACTCCGAGTTCGTTTTTCTTTTCCAAATATTCGTTGAGAATATACGGACCATAAACTTTTGAATTATTTTTATCAATAATCCAATAGTAATAAACCTTTGTTTTTTGTTTCAAATCGAGTTGCTGTTTGTTTTGTCCGATAAGAATAAAATCCATGTTCTTATTAACTTCTAAGATACCGCCTTGAATCAATACTATTTGGAAATAGTTTTTTTGAGTCGATTTATAAACTGTTGATCCTCCATCATAACCAACATCTTTGGCTTCATAATTAGGGAGATAATAATACCCCTTGCCAAGCTCCCCCTCCGACCAAGGTAAACAAGCCCCCAAAACCAAACAAAATAGGAAAATTATTGTTTTTTTATTCATTTTTTTACATTCAATATTTCGTTAAATAATTTATAAATAATTGATTTTCAATATAATAATTAGTTTTTCATCGGCAAAAACCGATATTTGAGTTTAATCTTAGTTTATTGTTTTTGTTTATTTATTTAGAATATATATAAATTACAATAAGATAT
>JAILBC010000063.1 GCA_024681295.1 Bacteroidales bacterium | reverse complement strand
AGCGTTCCACTTCGATGCCGGCCATGGCGCCGGTGCCAGCGGCAACGATGGCTTGGCGGTAGATGCGGTCCTGGCAGTCGCCGCAGGCGAAGATGCCTTCCACGCTGGTGGCTGTGGATTTCGGCTTGGTGATGATATAGCCTTCCTCGTCCATGTCGAGGATGCCACGGAACGGCTCGGTGTTCGGTGTGTGACCAATGGCCTCGAAGAAGCCGTCCACGTAGATGGTGCGTTCCTCTTTGGTGTCGCTATGATAAAGCACAGCCCCTTTGAGTTTCTTCATAAAGCCCTGTTGCTCGCCAAAGAGTTCCTTGGTTTGGTGTTTCCAGAGCACTTCGATGTTGGGGGTGTTGAGCACGCGATGCTGCATGGCTTTGGAGGCGCGGAGTACGTCGCGGCGGACGATGAGGTAGACTTTGTTGCAAAGTTTAGCGAGGTAGGTAGCGTCTTCGCAAGCGGTATCGCCGCCACCCACCACGGCCACGTCTTTCCCTTTATAGAAGAAACCGTCGCAGGTGGCGCAGGCTGAGACGCCTCCGCCTTTGAATTCCTCTTCAGTAGGAAGTCCGAGGTAGCGTGCCGAGGCGCCGGTGCTGATGATAATGCTATCGGCCAGCAGATTGCCATCGTATTCGGTGGTGACCTTGAAAGGTCGTTGTGAGGTGTCGATGGCGGTGACCTCACCTTCGCGGATCTCAGCGCCGAAGCGCAGCGCCTGTTGGCGGATTTCCTCCATCATATCGGGGCCGTTGATGCCCTTGGGATAGCCTGGAAAGTTTTCGATTTCGGTGGTTTGGGTGAGTTGTCCGCCTGGCTGCATGCCTTCGTAGACAACGGTTTTGATATCAGCGCGGCAGGTATAGATGGCGGCCGTGTAGCCCGCTGGGCCAGAGCCGATGATGAGGCATTCTACGTGTTCCATGGAAAGGTCAAAGGTTAGAAGTTAGAGGTTAGAGATGTAGTTTCAAAGTTTCTCCGCACCCCAAGGGGTGCTCTATCGGTAGATTTTTTTTGCAAAGATAACATTTTTTCAAAAAAATAATTTACAATTCAAAAAACATTTCTATCTTTGCAGCCGCAAAAGCAATCGGGGTGTGGTGCAGTTGGCTAGCATTCTTGCATGGGGTGCAAGCGGTCGCCCGTTCGAGTCGGGCCACTCCGACATAAAGGGACAACAGACTATCTGCTGCCCCTTTATTTTTGCATGAAGAATTAAAAACCGCTATTTTTTTCATAAAAATGATGTGAATTAAAAAAATGGTATTACCTTTGCACCGACATTTCGAGATATGAGAAAAAGAACCTGTGTTATTGTTACCGTCTTCCTCATGGCTGTTCAGTCGGTCATGGGGCAGATTATCTATACCCAGGAAGATGTGGGCACTAATTTACGCGCCAATGGCGATCCTGAAAATTTTGGGGTAATGGTTCCCCTGCAAAACTCCAATCTAGACCAGTATCAAGAGGAGTATGTTCCATTAAGCGATGGATTGCTGTTGTTAGCCGGACTTGGTGGAGCCTATTTGCTAAAGAAAAAGAAAAAATAACGAGCTGCTCGTTATTTTTTTTTGCGTTCTATCGTTATTACGTTTTATCGATAAAAGGGCCGTTATATCGATTTATTATTTTGAGACATCGCCTTGTTATAGCAAGAGCGGCATAGGGGCTCATAGCTTTCGGTCTCGCCGAGGACTACGAGTTTGTCACCTTCAATGGTACGGTGTGAGAATTGCGCCGGGCTGCCGCAGCGCACACAGATAGCGTGCACCTTGGTGACATCTTCGGCGATAGCCATCAGCTTGGGCATCGGCCCGAAAGGATTCCCCAGAAAATCCATATCCAATCCCGCCACGATGACGCGCACGCCGTTGTCGGCCAACTGTTGGCAAACACTGGGCAATTCATCGTCGAGAAACTGTGCCTCATCGATGCCAATCACGTCCACATCGTTGGCATAGAGCAGGATCTGTGTGGCGTTTTCCACCGGAATGGAATGCAGGGCGGTGGTGTTGTGCGACACCACGTCCTCCTCGCTATAACGCGTGTCGACCCCCGGCTTGAAGACTTCCACCTTCAACTTGGCGATTTTAGCCCGCTTCAAGCGACGAATCAACTCTTCCGTCTTACCCGAAAACATCGATCCGCAGATGACCTCAATCCATCCCTGTGACCTATTGCGATAATCTTTTTCCAAAAACATGGCCGTGATAATTTTATTCTTTGTATTTTAGCAAAATTAAAAAATCTTTGGATATGGACGACAAATTCAACGAGCAAAAAGATACTTTGATTGCTATCAAAAAGGAAATCAGCTTGTTACATCAGCAAGTGGATTACCTCATCAGAAATGGAAAGCCCTTGGAACTTCTTGACTTGGATGTGATGATGAATCGTACACATACGATTTACGACTTGATGTGCGGAGTGGAGGTAAATAGTGAGGAGTTAGGAGTGAGGAGTGAGGAGGAAGAAGAACTGCCGGTGGGGTTGGATGAGATTAAAGCGATGTTTGGAATTGAAGAGAAGGAAGGGGGGCTAGAAGACCTAGAGGAACGAGATGAGCTAGAGGAACTAGAGCTAGAGGATAGAGAAGGTAAGGAAGAAAGAGAAGAAAGAGAAGAAAGAGAAGAGCAAGAGGAGGTGGAAGAGAACGAATCTGAGGAGGAAAATGATGCTTATTTTATAGATGAGGTTGAAGAGGGGGCTGACGAAGTGGCGACAACAGAAAAAGCCCTAGAAGAAACGACCAACGAGGAAATTGTTTCCGAGGAGACCGCTATTGAGGAGACGGTTAACGAGAGCGTTGAGACCGAAAAAGTTGAAACGCAAGAGACTCCCCTTGAAGACCGGGGCTTCATATTGAACTTTGAGCCCGTGGACGAAACCGAAGAGGAACCTGTGAAAGAAGAGGAACCAGCCAAGGAAGAGGAGACTTCGGTTTATACCAGCGGCGATGAGATTGAGATGGTCATTCCGCATTTGGATTTTCCGGATGAAGATAGAGAAGCTGGAGATTCTAGAGAAGATAGAGAAACTAGAGATGGAGATTTAGAAAACAATGAGGTAGAAGAAGAGTTGGCCTACGAGCCTGTGGTGATTGGCGATATGGAGGAAAAGGAAGACGGAGGCTTCGAGTTGGAGACTCCGGAGACCTTGGGTGAGCGCTTGCAGCAAGAGCAAGACCCTACTTTGGCCGACAAGTTGCAGCACAGTGCCTTGAACAGTCTGCAGAGCGCTATCGGAATCAACGACAAGTTCCTCTTTGTGAACGAGCTCTTCAACGGCAGCATGGAGAAATACAACCACTCCATCGCCAATCTCGATGACCTCAAGACACTCAACGGCGCCCTCATCTACTTGAACGAGCTGCGTATCGAGTTGCAGTGGAACAGCAGCAACGAGGCCTACAAGAAACTTTTGGAATTGGTTCACCGTAAATTCGGAGCATAATGGCCCGCCTTTATCTAGTACCCACCCCTATCGGCAATCTCGAGGACATCACCTTGAGGGCTATCCGCGTGCTCAAAGAAGTGGACGGCATCCTAGCCGAAGACACCCGCACTTCGGGCAACCTGCTTCGGCATCTAGGCATCAGCAAGCCCATGACGGCCTTTCATCTCAACAACGAGCACCAGCAGGTGGCGCACATGGCCGACCGCATCGAAGCTGGCGAGACCCTGGCTTTGGTGACCGATGCTGGCACTCCCGCCATCTCTGACCCGGGATTCATGTTGGTGCGTGAATGCGTCAGCCGTGGCATCGAGGTGGAGTGTCTCCCTGGCCCTACCGCATTCGTGCCAGCCCTCGTCAACTCAGGCCTTCCAGCCGACCATTTCATCTTCGAGGGTTTCCTGCCCCATAAGAAAGGACGTCAAACCAAGATTCAAGAGCTTGCCCGATATCCCTACACCACCATCCTCTATGAGTCGCCTTACCGCCTGGTGAAGACCCTGCAGCAGCTCATGGAGGTGATGGGGCCCGACCGTCAGGTGTGCGTATCGCGCGAGCTCACCAAAGTCCACGAAGAGAACGTGAGGGGGACCCTCGCCGAAGTCATAGAATATTTCAGCCAAAAAGACGTTAAAGGAGAAATAGTGATCATAGTGAAGGGTGAAGAGTGAAGAGTTGAGAAAGACGATATTCATATTAACCTTGGTGTTGTGGACGTTCATGGGATGGGCGCAGGAGCCCGAGCATGAGCGTACGTTGATCCATATCGAACACGCCAACCAGCTTCATAAGAAGGCTGGGTTGGATGCCGTTGTCCTCAAGGGCGAGGTGCACATACGCCACGACAGCACCCACTTCTATTGCGACAGCGCCTACTACTATGAGGATCGCAACAGTTTCGATGCCTTTCAGCATGTTCACATCCAGGTGAACGACAGCATCGACATGTACAGCCGCACCATGCTATATGATGGTGACCGGCGCTTCGCCGAATTCTTCGATGATGTGCGCATGATGGACGACTCCACCCTGCTAGTGACACAATACATGACCTATGACCGTGACCGTCATCTGGCCTGCTATCCTCATCACGGAGTGACCACCCGAGGCGACAAAAAACTCGTCAGCGAGATCGGCTATTATCGAGACGACCTTAAGGAACTGCGTTTTTTCAAGACAGTGGAGGTGACCAGCCCGAAGTACCAAATGTATACCGACACCCTCTACTACAACACTCGCATGGATAAGATGTGGTTTACCGGAGGGGGAACGATGCTCAACGAAAACAATCAAGAGTTGGTGGCCGACTCGGTGCTCTACGACTGCCAGCTGCATTATACCAAGGCCATCAAAAACATACAGATTACGGACACTGCATATAAGGTTATCCTGCGCGGCCATTATGCCGAGGTGTGGGAGAAGAGAGGCTGTTCGTTTGCTACTGACAGCGCCTATGCCATCTATTACGATGGCGACGACTCGCTCTTCATCCATTCCGACACCATGTTCTACCGTTTCAAGACCGAGTTCAACGACGAGGAAGAACTCTTGGGCCGACGTCATGTGCGCTTCTTCAAGTCGGACATGCAGGGGCAGTGCGACACCATGACCTACGACATGGCTGACTCCGTAATCCAGATGCGTGTGAATCCTGTGTTGTGGACCGAAGACACCCAGATGACCGGTGACCGCATAGACATCAAGATCGCCCACCATGCCATCGACAGCCTCTTCCAGCGGGGCAAGGCCTTCATCATCTCGAAGGACAGCATTGAGGGTTACAACCAGATTTTCGGGGCCGACATGATGTCGAAGTTCAACGACGGTAACATCCATCACGTGAAGGTGACTGGCGACGCCAAAGTAATTACATGGCTTCGCGAGGATGACGGGGAGCTGATTGGCATCAACAAATCGAGCGCCAAAAACATGCGCATCGAGATGAACGAGAAGAGCATCTCAAAAATCAAATACTACTTGGATATCGACGAAACCCTTTACCCTGAGAAGGACATCAAGGAGAAGGATCGTTATTTGGACGGGTTCAATTGGCGGGAAGAGGAACGTCCCAAGGACAAGTCAGCGATATTCAACTAAACGACCGGCACCGTGGCTTCTTCCGAAGAAGCGGCATTCTCAACTGCCTCCTTCACCAAGTCAAATCCCTGATAGACATAAGGCACCGCTTTCTCCACCATTGGATACAGCAACGACTCCTGCTTAACGTCTTCCTTGATGATGCCATTGGCGTTCAAAGCGTTGAGCAGCATGATGGCAAGACTGCAGATGAGCAGTCCCTTGGCGAGGCCGATGATGAAGCCGCCTAGCTTGTCGATGAAACCCAGGTTGATAGCTTTCACCAGTTTCGCTACTAAACGTCCTAGCAGATTCACCAATACGGCCACAATAATAAAGGTGACTATAAACGAAACCACGTTCAGGTATTTCTGGTCGATGCTCACAAACTCGACCAGCTTTTCGGCGGTGAAGTCCGAGAAATGGAAAGCCCCATAGAGACCTAGGCCGAGGCCCAGCAGGGTGGCTGCTTCGATGATGATGCCTTTTCGAAGGCCAGCGATGCCGAATACCACCATCAGCACCGCAATGATAATATCGATATAATTCATATTATTCTGTATAATAAAGTATCATCCTTTCAATAGCACGTTGGCAGACAGGGCAGAACACGTGTCCCTTGAAGGTCTTCATCAGGCAGTCCATGTGGGGGCTGTAGATGCCCTCGGCTTCGTAGCCGCCGCCTTCGAAGACACCTATGGCGTTTTCATATTTCTTTTCACGAGGTGTGGGTACGGGTGTCTTCTTGTCGAGCATATCCTTCCACTTGATGTCGAAATTGACCAACGTGGTAAGGTTGGGCTCCCAGGGCTCGATGTCGTTGTTGTAGAAGTCACCGTAGCCCGTCTCGTCTTGGTAGTATTCGTCGGCGAGGCCGGCGAAGCCATGGCCGAACTCGTGGATGATGATATCACCTGAGAAGCTGTTGCTGGCCGCACTGGAGCAGTAAAAGTTGTAGATGCCTCCACCGCCGTATTTCTTGCTGTTGATGAGCACATAGATTTGGTCGTAAGGCACTTGGCCAGCGAGGTCGCGGATATCGCGGTTATCGGTGCTCATGCAGTAGCGTTCCGAGTCGAAGGTCCAGTAGCTGAAGCGCATGGCCGTGTTGCGATAGACATGGTCGCCCGGCTCGGTGCATCCCGACTCTTGCGAGGGTGCCATTACGCCGCGGACGTTGAAGCTTGACTTATAGCGGTCATAAGGTGCATAGTCGAAGAGGCTCTTGACGAAGAAGTCGCAGTCCTTGACGAACTTGCCCATCTCGGCCTGGGTGTAGCCTTCGGGGAGGATGACGATGTCGACGGCGTGGGTGATGTCGGGGTTGCCAATCCAGGCGTCGTAGACGGGCAGGCCAAGGTCGTCGGCGGTACGGATGAAGTAGTCATCGGGTTTTACCGTTAGGCGCATGCCCTCGATGAGGTGACCGTCCCAGTCCTTATAACAAAGTACCACCTCGATGGTCTTTTTCGGGAAGGGCACGATGACCGACTCCTCGAACGACTTGACGACTTGGGTGGCCTCGTCGGTGGTTTGCCATTCGCCGAAGAGGTTCTGGTAGCCTTTGGAAAAGAGCAGGTGATCTGTTCCAGGTTCATAAACCCTCACGATGAAGTTGCCGAACTCCAGGTTGTCGATGAGATTGGTGGTGGAGCCGCTCCAGTAAGGCTCACTGATGAGTTCCTTGAGTGCAAAATTGGTGGTTTTGTTGTTGCCTGTGAGGGTATAGTCGACGCGCAACGAGGCCTCAGTGAACCATTCATTAAACTGGGCGAAGGCCATGCAGGGCAGGAAGGCTAGAAGGAAGCAGAGTGTTTTTTTCATGGTTTCAAAAATTAATAAGAGTATTCCACGTCATAGAGGGATTGGAAGGCTTTTTTGAAGCGCTTGAAGTTGCTTTTGGCCAGGTTGAATCGTCCCTCGAAATCCTCGTTGAGGTCGCAGGCCGTCATCTTGCCATTGTCGTCCTTAGTCTTGCAGATGGTACGGATGAGGGATCCGTCGGTGTCGAAATAGCCACGAAGCTCGACGATCTGGCCGTAGTCGTTGTAACGGGTAAACCAGAACAGCGGATGTTCATCGTCGTCGTAGAGGTATTCTTCCAAAGCCTCAAAGCTACCGATGTTGTAGTTGCGACGCATGATGACCAGTTTGTAGCCAAGCGGGTAAGGTTCCATATCATCCTCTATTTCATTGTAATAGAACTCCATCTTATCGATGGTCATGCCTGAACCGGCCCAGTTTTGTTGGCGCGTGACAGTGGTGTAGTTGACAGCGGGGACCTCATCCCTTTCATATTGTTTATTGATGGAGATGTTTTCCAAACCTACGGCATAACGGTCACGGGCGAGTTGCACCCGTTCTTCCACATTTTTGTCGGTTTTCTGGGCTGCAACCGGCATCGCAATGCTAACCAGCAGCAATAAGACAATGATGATTTGCTTTTTCATAGCGATTGTTTTTTGATGATTGATGGTACAAAAATAAAAAATTTCCCGAAAAAAAACTTTATCTTTGCTCTCTGACATTAATAATAAACATTCCGTTTTCCACTTTCAACTTTCCACTATTATGACAAACACCTATTCTATTGGAATCGACATTGGTGGCACGAACACCGACATCGGGCTGGTGAGCGCAGAGGGACGCTGTGTGGCCCGCAAGAACCTTCCCACAAGGCAGTATTTTGATGCCGACTTGTATGTATCCGACATTTGCAAGAAGATTTACGAGATGATGGAAGAGCAGCATGTGGCAGCCATCGACGGCATTGGCATAGCGGCTCCGATGGGCAACTACTACACGGGGTGCATCGACAACGCCACCAACCTGAACTTCAGGGGGACCACCAATTTGAACGCCTTGGTACACAAATACATAGACGTTCCGGTCACCGTATCAAACGACGCCAATGCCGCTGCATATGGCGAGTTGGTGTATGGCGGTGCCAAGGGGATGAGTAATTTCATCACTTTCACCTTGGGTACTGGTGTGGGTAGCGGCATTGTTATCGATGGCAAGCTTTTGCATGGCAAGACTGGCAACGCTGGCGAATTGGGTCATGTCATTTTGATACCCGACGGACGGCCCTGCGGTTGTGGCAGAAGAGGCTGTCTGGAGACCTATGCCTCTGCCACGGGGATACGGTACACCGCCCTAGAGTTGCTGGAGAAGCGTCCCCAATACGACGGGGTGTTGTCGAAGATTTCCAAAGAGAAACTAACCAGCAAGCATGTGGGCGATGCCGCCCATGACGGCGATCCTTTGGCACTAGAGGTGTTTGAGAAGACTGGCCAGTGGCTGGGCATCGCCATGGCCAACGCCGTGGCCTTCAGCAGTCCCGAGGCCATCTTCCTTATGGGCGGTCCTGTGAAGGCTGGCGAGGTGTTGTTACGGCCGCTCCGCGAAACCTTCAAAAAGAGTCTCTGCTTCGTCTATGATGGAAGCGTGGACATCAGGGTTTCCGAGTTGCCGGATAACGATGCAGCCATTTTGGGTGCAGCGGCGCTGACGAAGAATAAATAATTTATTTCACTTGGAATCTGAAGCCAACGTAGCCTCTGATGCCGCTCAGGGGGCCCCAGACCATGGAGGCGTCGAAGTCGGGACCAAAGGGGTCGGAGGCTGAGACCAGCGGGTGGCTTTGTTTGTAGTTGGTGAGGTTTTCGCCGCCGGCGTAGACTTCCCAGTGTTCGCCTAGTTTCTTGGTGACCTGAGCGTTCATGATCACATAGAAGGGTGAACGTTCCAGGTTTTGGCCGTTGGCCACGGCGGTGGCGTTGCCGCTGAGGTCGGGGATGCGGCTGTCGCCGTTGAACTGGGTAATGAGGTCGAACTGCCAGGTACCCGGGGCATACGACAGGGTAAGTAAGCCTTTGTAACGGTTGACGAAAGGCTTCTCGCGGAGGCTGTCGGCGATAGTCATCTTCACGTCGGTGTAACGGAAAGCAGCCGACACGTCGAAGTTACGGAACAGTTCGTAGTCGAGTTGGATTTGGGCGCAGTTGGAGTACGACTTGCCGTTGAGGTTATAAATACGGATCTGGTGCGCATCGGCGTCGCGGTCGATGACGATTTGGTTGACGAAGTCGGTGCGATAGGCGTCCACTAGCAGTTGGAGCTCCTTCTCCCCTACATCGAAATGCTTAGACACATTGAGACCAAAGTTCCAGGCTTCTTCCATCTTGGGCGTATCGAGGAACAGAATCTGTCGTGAGGAGGCCATCATGGTGGAGTTTTCGGCCAGCACGTTGGGCGAGCGGTAGCCTTTACCAGCGGAGAGACGCAGGGCCAGTTCGTCATGTCCGCGGAAGCGCACATGGAAGCGTGGAGTATAGAACAACTTATCATAATAGGTGTTGTAGTCGGCACGGAAACCGCCGATGACGGTCCAGTGGTGGTCGTCGCTGAAGACATACTCGGCAAAGGCACCTGGCACCTGCTCCACACGGTGTTGGGGATTGGCGTCAAGGGTGGTGTTCAGGAAGTTCAGGTCTTCGTCGTAACTGTCGTAGGAATAGCTGGCGCCAACGGAGTATTTATGATGGGTATTGACGATATATGAATCGAACAATAGATTAACATAATACGATAATTGTGTTGCATTATAGGTTTTGGTTCCAAAATAGGAGTTCAGTTTATGGTAGGTCACCTGTTGCTGCACCCCGAGGCTGGTTTCTGGGCGGTCAAAGATGAAGCCCGTCTTAGCAAAGGCCTCGTAGCGTTCCGTGTTGATGCCGATGCCATAGCGGTCATAGCCTTCGTCGAGACGGTGATCCGGGTCGAAGTCCATCTGGCCGCTGAGGCGGTCTTCCTTTAGGGCTTTCACGCCCAGTTTGCAGCCGAAGTGTCCGGTGTTGGGGTGGTTATAGCGCAAGAAGGCGCTGTATTGTTTGGTGACGGGGTCGTCCATGAAGCCATCGCCGTTGCCGTCCATCTTCATGGGGTTGAAGCCCACGTGACCGAGGAGCATGAGGCCGTCATTCTTACCCACCTTGACGCGGGTGTTGAAGTTGAGTTCCGTCATGGCCATGGTATTAGCGAACATATTGACGAAGACCTTCTCACTTTTATCGGCTTCGGGTTCTTTGAAGTCGACGTTGATTTGTCCGCTGATGGATTCGTATCCGTTACGCACGGAGGAGGTGCCTTTGGAGACCGAGATGCCGTGCATCCAGGTGCCGGGGACGTAACCCAAACCAAACGCTGAGGCGAGACCCCGGAAGTTGGGCATGTTTTCGGTCATCATCTGGGTATAGAGACCACTGAGACCGAGAAGTTCGATTTGTTTGGCGCCGGTGACAGCGTCGGCGTAGGCCACGTCGACCGAAGCGTTGGTCTCGAAGCTCTCGGCGAGGCTGCAGCAAGCGCAGCGACGCAAGGCCTCACCGGTTATGTGCTCAATGTGGATCGGGTCGATGGAGTTCACGTATTGCGCTTTCTGTCGAGCGGCGATCTCCACTTCGCTCAGGGTGAGTGGGGTGCTCATCACATGGTCGTAGTGTTGCGGGGTGGCCATGTGGTGGACCGTGTCGTTTTCATAACCCACAAAGCTGAATACCAGACATTTGTAGGTAGGGTGGATTTCGATGCTGTAGTGGCCTTGTGCATCGGTGACGGTGCCGACGTTGCAAATTTTCCAATAGACGTTGACGCCCGGGAGGGGCTGTTTTTTACCGTCGACTTGTTCGTAGACGGTACCTTCGATGATGTTCTGGGCGAAACAGGAGAAAGTGAAGGTCAATAAGGATAGGATGAATAGAGTTTTTATGGTTTTCATGATTTTAATTGCTTTTGCCCTTACAGGGCGTAATGACAAATTGTTTGTTAACACCCAAGGCGTTGCCTTGGGCTAAAGGTGTTTTGGCCTTTCAGGCCGTATGGCCATTGGCACGAATCAGAAAACCAGAGGATTAAGCTTCAGGTGTGAAAAGAAAATCGTTTTCAGCCGACCGCTGAGTAGATAAGGGATTTTCCATCTAGTGAAAAGATGAAAGACAGGGCTCAGTTTTTCTTGCAATACGATTTGATAAGTATCTATCAACAAAATGGAAGGCAGAAAAACCACCAGGGATTTTTCTGGAGAAAACGTAAATTGATCGGCAAAACCTATCTCACCTTCAAAATCCTGGCAGCAGCATTTGGCATCGAAATGCCTCATTTGGAAATGATCTTCAAATTCATGGGCGTGTTCATTGGCGTGCATGTGATCGTGGTGATGTCCCAGACAATGCTCGCAGAGCATAGAGGCGTCGCCGAAACTGGTCATCAGGTGATGATTTTCATGACAAAGATGAAAATTGATGTTCAGTCCGTGAGCGATAAACAACACATATATTGCCATCAAAACACAGCCGATTTGAAGGAATTTTCTTTTCATGGTGCAAAATTAAAAAAAATTCATAATTTTGCAGATTCGAACAACATCACTTAAAACGTTTTAATATGAAAAAAGTAACTTTACTTCTCGGAGCCGTCGTGTTAGGCTTCATGCTCACTTCTTGCGAAAACAAGAAAGAGACCGCTCTCAACATCTTCAACACCTTCTTTGACGAGGAGCTCACCGAACTCAACAAAGTTGAAGATTCCGACGGCTGGCTGGCTTACTATGATGCTGCCAGTGAGAGATTTGACAATTTCTTCAACATGCTGAATGAAAAGCTGCCGCTCGATGAGAACGACAACATCATCGGCATGAGCCAAGCCGACAGCGACGAGGCCCTGAAGGTCTACGACGACAGAATGGACGACTATCTTGCCCAGAGAGATGCCAAGGGTTCCGCTCTGTACGAGCCTTACATCAACGACTTGGAGGATTCCTTCATGGACATCATGAATCTGCTTGACCAGTATCAGAGCGCTTCGGACGTTCCGGACGAAGTGTTCGATCCCCTCTATGACAAGTTCATGGAGAAATTCGACTTGGCCGACCAGTATGTGATGCTCTCCGACGACGATCAGTATGACCGTTACATGGCTCTCGTTGACATGTTCTACGGCGATGACGAAGAGTCAGAAGAGTCAGAAGAGTCAGAAGAGTAAGAAATCCTGAAAAGGGAAACAAAAAAACGGGGTTGATGATTGTCAATCCCGTTTTTTCATGTAGAGACGCCATAATGTAGAGACGTCATAATATGGCGTCTCTACGTGTTTTATTGGTAAACCTTGACGTCGGTCTCGCCGTTGAGGACCATGAGGCCGTTGAGGGCGAGTGCTTTCATCTCGTCTTCGCCTGGGTAGACGTAGACGGGGGCGATCTTCTCGACATGCGATTTGACCAAAGCGCAGAAGCCCTTGTCGTAGGCCATGCCGCCGGTGAGGAAGATGGCGTCAACATCCATGCTCATCGCCGAGGCTGCGAGGCCGCCGACTTCCTTGGCCACTTGGTAGGCCATGGCTTTGTAGACTTTCTCCCATTCTTTGTTTCCGGCTTTCACGGCGTTTTCGACTTCAAGAGCATCGTTCGTGCCGAGGTAAGCCACGAAACCGCCTTTGCCTTTCAGCATTTGGCCAATCTCTTTTTCGGTGTACTTGCCGCTGAAGCAAGCCTTCACCAAGAAACCAGCGGGAAGGGCACCAGCACGTTCAGGGGTGAAGGGGCCGTCGCCGTTGAGGGCGTTGTTGGTATCGACCACGCGACCATGTTTATGGGCGCTAACGCTGATGCCGCCGCCGAGGTGGATGGCGATGATGTTCATGTCCTCGTACTTACGGCCGAGGTCTTTGGCCAGCTGGCGGGCGATGATCTTCTGGTTGAGGGCGTGGAAGATGGAGATACGTGGGAAGAGCGGGTGACCCGAGTAGCGGGCTACTTCGTCCATCTCGTCGACCACCACGGGGTCAGCGATATAAGCCTTCACGCCGATTTCCTTAGCGATGTCGTTAGCAATGAGGCCACCGAGGTTGGAGGCGTGTTCGCCGTAGGTGCCCGAAGTAAGGTCGCGAATCATCGAGTCGTTCACTTCATAGACGCCAGAGGTGAGGGGGTGCATGAGACCGCCACGGCCCACGATGCAGGTCATCTCGTGAATGTCGATGCCAGCTTCCTTCAGCTCGTTGAGGATGACCTCGGTCCGGAAGGGTTTCTGGTCGGAGATACGGTCATACTTGGCCACCTCTTCGGCGGAGTGCTTGATATTCTTTTTGAACACTTGGTTCTCGTCCTCGAAGACTGCGATCTTGGTGGAGGTGGAACCGGGGTTGATGGTTAA
>JAILBC010000056.1 GCA_024681295.1 Bacteroidales bacterium | reverse complement strand
CATCTCTTCGATCTGACCTTCAGGATAGTTGGTGATGACCAGCTTCACGGGGTTGACCACGGCGGCCACACGGGTGGCGGTGGCGTTGAGGTCCTCGCGGATGGCGCTCTCCATCAGGGCGAAGTCGTTCAAGGCATCGTAAGTGGTATAACCGATCTTGTCGATGAACTTGTGGATGCCACCGGGGGTGTAGCCACGGCGACGGAAACCACAGATCGTGGGCATGCGCGGGTCGTCCCAGCCGCTCACGAGGCCTTCGTTCACCAGCACCAGCAGGTTGCGCTTGCTCAACAGGATATAGTTGAGGTTAAGCTTGTTAAACTCGGTCTGACGCGGACGGTTGTCGTCCATGTTGTCGCCCTCGCCACGGATTTCCTTGAGCCAGTCGATGAACAAATCATATAACGGTCTATGCACCACAAATTCCAGCGTACACAGTGAGTGGGTGACGCCCTCAAAGTAGTCGCTCTGTCCGTGGGCGAAGTCGTACATCGGGTAGGCGTGCCACTTGGTGCCCGTACGATGGTGCGGGGTGTCGACCACACGGTAGATGATGGGGTCGCGGAAGTGCATGTTCGGGTTGGCCATGTCGATCTTGGCACGGAGCACCATCTTGCCTTCGCCAATCTCACCGTTGTTCATCTTATAGAAGAGATCCAACGATTCTTCGATGGGGCGGTTGCGGTAGGGGCTTTCCACACCGGGTTGCGTGGGCGTACCCTTTTGTGCGGCAATCTCCTCGGAGCTCTGCTCGTCGATATAGGCTTTCCCTCTTTTGATCAATTCAATGGCAAAATCCCAGAGTTGCTGGAAGTAGTCGGAGGCGTAATATTCGTTACCCCACTGGTAGCCAAGCCATTGGATGTCCTCTTTGATGGCATCGACGTACTCCATGTTCTCCTTGGTGGGGTTGGTGTCGTCGAAGCGCAGGTTGCACACGCCGCCATGTTGTGCGGCAATGCCGAAGTCGAGGCAGATGGCCTTGGCGTGGCCGATGTGGAGGTAACCGTTCGGCTCTGGGGGGAAACGGGTCTGCACCCGACCGCCATTCTTGCCGTTACTGAGGTCTTCCTCTACTTTCGCTTCAATGAAATTGAGCGACTTCTTTTCGTTTTCTTCTGGGTTTGTCATAGGTCATATGAGTTTGAAATAAACTACAAAGATACAAATTTAATAATACCTCGTTTGTTCTTTTTCAACGAATTCATTTCCGTCCCAAAATCTCTAAAAATGGACAATATATCGGATAAGCGACAAATTGTCGAGACGTAGAATAGACAGTTTGTCGGATGTCCGGGACCGAAAACAGAGTCTATTAATAAGCTTTGTACTTATCTCCAGTCTTTTCGATCAAGATTTCGTAGTACTCGTCGCTGTACTTGGGATGCTCGCTCTTGATGGGCGTGTATTTGCTGCCGGGCTTTAAGGGCTGGGCGGTGTTCACGTTGCCGTCCATGTACTTCATGAACAGGGTGTGGTAGAGGTTCTTCCACGTGGCGCAGAGCTCGTTGGCGGTGTTGCAGGAGAAACGGGTCATCTCCAGCACCATGCCGTCGTGGCCTTTGATGGCCGACACACGCTCATCCAACTCGGGTACCAGTTTCTCGACGCACTTGGTCTCGAACTCACGCTGTACCTTGCGAATCTCGGGGTGGATGTAATTGTACTTGGTGTAAGCCCAGTTGCTCATCTGGTTGAAGGTCCAGAAGGCGGAGGTCTCTGACCATTCGCTCATGGAGCCGTTGCCCTCACGGTAGCTCTCGGGGATCTCGGCCATGCAGGTGTACATGGGGCAATACACGCAGTTGTCGGTGTCGTCGACGCCGAACCAGATGATGCCGAAGGGGTTATAGCCGCGGCTCTGGGCAACGAAGCTGAAGCCGGTCTGTTGGGTGGCGGTGGTGCGCTCATGCACGTAAGTCACGCCGTTGACTTGCCAGTCCATCGGGCGCCAGCGGTAGGGGCAGTGGAAGGGGCCTGCACCGACATCCTGTGACATGTCGAGCTCGGTGCCTTCGAGGTGGTCGCGCATGAAGTCCATCATGTCGAGCACGCTGACCTTCTTGTTGGGCATCACCCACAAGGGCATGCGGTTGGTCGGGAAGTTGTCAGGGGTCTGGCACATGTTGGCGGTATAAGGCTGGGCACGCTGGATATCGCGACCGGTGGCGTAGCCCCAGTAGTCTTTCATATTGTCGGTCACCTTGTTGAACATGGCCCACACGCGGAGGTCGCAGAAGCGGGCGCCGTCGAAGGTTACGGGGTTGTAGACATCGGAGAACGAGAACTTGTCATCGGGACCGTTGTAGAGCTTGGCCTCCTTGGCGAAGCTGATGACGTCGTCGGCATACACGCAGTCGATCTTCGGGTCTTTCAGCAGTTTGTCGATCTTTTTGTAGGTGATGCTGGTCTTGCATTTCTTGGCTAGGGGGAAGGTGGTGATGCGGGCCTGGTTGGCGTGACCGCTAACGTAACCGTCGGGAATACGTTGGGCGACCCATACGGCACCTTTGTTCTGGGGACCTTTGCCGATCATCTCCATGATCCACACTTCTTCGGTGTCGCAGATGCTGAACGACTCGCCTTCGCTGACGTAGCCGAAATCGGTGACGAGCTTGGTCATCCACCAGATGGCTTCACGGGCGGTCTTGGAGCGCTGCAGGGCGATGTACATCAGGCTGCCGTAGTCGATGATTCCTTGTCCGTTGTAGAGGGCCTCGATGCCGCCGTAGGTGGTCTCGCCGATGGCGACCTGCCATTCGTTCATGTTGCCGACGACATTATAGGTGTGAGCTACCTCGGGAATCTGTCCGAGATAGGCGCCGCCGTCCCAGTCGTAGACGTCGCGCATTGCGCCGGGCTCGTGGTCGGCTGCCGGATAATGGTAGAGTTCACCGTACAGCACATGGCTGTCGGCGGCATAGGAGATCATGCAGCTGCCGTCGGCAGAAGCGCCTTTGGTGATCAGGAAATTGGTGCAGGCGTTGGCTTTGCCGAAGGCAAATACAAGAACCAAGGCCATCAGGGCGGTAAATAGTTTTTTCATTGTTTATTTGTTTATTTGTTTATTTGTTTATTTGTATGTTTCAACTTTTAACTTTTAACTTTTAACTCTTCACTCTTCACTCTTAACATCTCCTTCGCTTTCTCCCGGTCCCGTCCCAGTTGCTTCTTCAAAGCCTCCAGCCCGTTGAATTTCTCCTCGTCACGGATGCGGTCGATAAACCACACTTTGAGGGTCTTCCCGTAAAGGTCTCCGTCGAAGTCGAAGATGTTCACCTCGATGATGAAGTCGCCCTCGGCCCGGTCGCCGATGGTGGGTCGCAGTCCCGTGTTGGCCATGGCGTTGTACACCTTCCCGTCGATGATGGTCTGGCAGGCGTACACCCCGGGATTGTTGATCATCAGGTACTCGTTGGCGATGTCGAGGTTGGCGGTGGGGAAGCCGAGGGTACGTCCGATCTGGTTGCCCAGCACCACGGTACCGGTGACGGAGTAGGGGTAACCCAGCAAGTCGTTGGCGGCCTTCACGTTGCCGGTCCACAGGAAGTTGCGGATCTTGGTGGAACTCACGGCCACCCCGTTGACGTATTGGGCGCCCACCTGCACGGTGCGGAAGCCGTATTGCGCTCCGAGTTTGTTGAGCATCTCATAGTCGCCCATGCGGTTTTTCCCGAAGTGATGGTCGTAGCCTACCACCATGACGGCAGGGTGGATGTTGTGGATGATATAGTCCTTGATGAAGACATCGGAAGGGGTGCCGGCAAACTCCTTGGTGAAGGGAATGATGACGACGTGGTCGATACCGAACTCCTCGATTTTTTTCAGTTTCTCCTCTTGGGAGCAGATGAAGCGCAGTCGCTCGGTTCCGATGGAGAGCACCTGGCGGGGATGGGGGTAGAAGGTCACCACCACCGTCTCGCCGTCGACTTCTTTGGCGAGGCGTTGCATCTCCTTGAAGATGGCCTGATGGCCGAGATGCACCCCGTCGAAGGTGCCGATGGTGACCACGGCATTCTTGATGCTGCGGGCTAATATGCTGTTGTTGATGATGTTCATAAAATGTGTTCGATGACGTATTGGGCAATCTGAACGGCGTTGGTGGCGGCGCCCTTGCGGATGTTGTCGCTGACCACCCAGAAGTTCAAGCCGTTCTCGATGCTGAAATCGCGACGGATGCGGCCCACAAAGACCTCATCCTTGTCGAAGGAGGTGATGGCCATGGGGTAGAGGTTCTGACTGGGGTTGTCCTGCACCACCACACCGGGCATGGCCTCCATCAGCTTACGGACATCATCGATTTCAAATGGTCTTTCTGTTTCCACGTTGACAGCCTCACTATGGCCTCCTGTGACGGGTACGCGCGTGGCAGTAGCCGTGATGGCGATATGGTCGTCACGCAGGATCTTGCGTGTTTCGTTCACCAGCTTCTCCTCCTCGGTAGTGTAGCCATTGTCGACGAAGTCGCCAGCCTGTGGGATGACGTTATAGTAAATCTGATGCGGATAGGCCGGGGGGAATTGATAGACGCCGCTAGGAGATGCACCTGCGCCTGGCATAGGGCTATAGGCAGCGTGACGAGCATCTTCTTCCCGATGGAGTTGATAGGCTCCCTTCACGCCGCTGCCCGTAACGCTTTGGTAAGTGCTTATGACCAAGCGTTTGAGGCCATAAGCCTTATGGATGGGGGCTAGGGCCATCACCATCTGGATGGTAGAACAGTTGGGGTTGGCGATGATATGGGTGTCCTTGGTGATGGTGTCGGCGTTGATTTCTGGGACCACTAGAGGAATCTCGGGAAACATGCGCCAAGCGGAACTGTTGTCGATGACGTAGGTGCCTTTGGCGGCAAACAGGGGAGCGTATTGCTTTGAAGCAGAGGCTCCTGCTGAGAAGATGGCAATGTCAGGACGGGCCTTGATGGCGTCCTCCACGCTGATCACATGGTAGGTCTTGCCTTGGAACGCAATCGCTTTTCCGACTGAACGCTCCGAGGCGGCCACCATCAGTTCGTCCATCTTAACCTTCTGTTCATCAAGAACTTGCAACATCTTTGAGCCTACCAAGCCTGTGGCTCCCACAACCGCGATTCTCATTTTTATTAGATATTATTCTATTAATGTATAAAAATTGATTCTTATTTCATATCTTTGCGCCATTCCAACTACAATGCAAAAATAAAAATAATATGGTTTATATAATGAAAAAACGTTTATCATTTCCCCAGGGCGTTGCCCTAGGCTGGTGGAAAATTGGCCGTTACCTCCCGTTGGTCGGTGAACCCTTTCGGGGTTCAGGCCGCTTTTATTGGTGGATTCTCTTTGCCTTATTCTTCCCTGTTACGGCTTCAGCCCAGGTGTTTGATGACTTCTTCGACGGGGATTTCACGATGAATCCGACGTGGGTTGGTACTGATACTTGTTTCAAGATTAATAATAGTTATCAGCTTCAATCTTCGGCCACTACCGCTGGCGATGCCTGGCTCGTCACCGTCATTGCGAGGAGCGAAGCCTTGCGAAGCGACGAAGCAATCCAACCTGAACAGTCTGGGCTATTACCGGTCAGGTTGGATTGCTTCGCTCCACTCCGTTCCGCTCGCAATGACGTAACCGAATGGCGTTTCTGGCTCCGCGAAAACTTCAGCCCGTCGGCGAACAATTATGCCGAGGTGTGGCTCTGCGCCGATACCACTGCGTTGCCCTTTGCCACCCGAGGATACTTCCTGCGTTTCGGCTCCACCGGAAGCCAAGATGCCATCGAACTCTACCGCAAAGACCCGAGTGGCGAGACCCTCATCTGTAAAGGCTCCGACGCCACCATTGCTTCTTCATTTAAAGTAGCGGTCAAAGTGAAACGCAGTGCCGACGGACATTGGACCATCGCCACTGATTACGACAACATAGGCAACTATATAGTGGAAGGGGAGGGCATTGACGAAACCTATCCCGTGGAGGGCTACTTTGGCTTTTCCCTCCATTTTACCTCCAGCAACGCCAAAAAGTTCTATTTCGATGACATCTACATCGGTCCTGAAATCATCGACACGGTCCCCCCGGAGCTGCTCCGCCTCGAAGTCCAAGATTCCCGTCACCTTCTTCTCACTTTTAGCGAACCGCTGGATGAATCCGCCCTTGATCCGCAACACTATGATGTGGAAGCAGCGCCTCGAAGAGGCGCAATCTCAATAACCCCAGGTCAGCGAGCGAAGCGAGCGCAGCCTGGGGCGATAGAGAATCTCATAAAGAATCAAGGCGCCTCGAAGAGGCGCTACTATCCCGACACCGTTTCTTTCTTCGAGACCCTTTCAAAAATCCTCCTGACCTTCAACGAACCCCTCCCCGAAAACACCAATCTTATCCTTCAAATCTCCGACATTACCGACCTCTCTGGAAACGTAATGCCCCCAACGGAATGGCCCTTCGCCATCTATCACGCCGAAGCCAACGACGTGGTCATCAACGAAATCATGGCCGACCCAACCCCCGTGGTGGGACTGCCGGAATGGGAATACGTGGAACTGTTCAATACCACACCATACACCATCGACCTGAAAGATTGGACCTTCCTCATCGGGAATACGAGCAAGACTTTTTCCTCAACACAAATCGAACCCCAAGGATTCCTAATCCTATGCAAAACCGACGCGGAGCAGGAACTTAACACTTACGGCCCCACCTGCGGCTTCTCCAGCTTCTCCATCGCTAACGCCGGCGCCACCCTAAAACTTGTTTCACCTGATGAGACCCTGGTGTCGGAGGTCTCGTTCAACGACAGTTGGTACCACGATGCCGACAAACGCGACGGGGGCTGGTCGCTGGAACAGATCGACCCTTTCAATCCTTGTGCCGGTACTGTCAATTGGTCTGCCTCAACCGACCTTTCAGGGGGTACTCCCGGTCGCGAAAACTCCATCAACGCCCCCAATGAAATCACCCCTACCGTGGCTAGGGTAAGTATGCTAGGCGACAATATGGTACTGCTGTGGTTCGACCAGCAGATGAATCGCGAGAGCCTGAACGATCCATCGAAATACCTCGTCATGGAACTCGACCTCCATCCCATCGAGGTCATCTGTAACCCAGTGGAATCCTCGTCGCTAGAGCTCCTTTTCGACTACCATTTCGAAGAAGGGGCAGTCTACACGCTGGTGCTGAATGACTTAGAGAGTTGCAGCGGACAACCTATCGCATCCGATACCCAAATCAACTTCGGCATCCCCAACGAAATCAGTGAAGGGGACATCCTCCTCAATGAGATTCTCTTCGACCCCATCACCCCTGGCGTGGACTACGTAGAACTCTATAACCACTCCGACAAGACCTTTGACCTAAGCGAGTTAAAACTGGGGGTAATCAAGGAGAGTTTTCCCAATCCTGCCGATACTACCCTGAAAGAAATCACGCCCGACAGCCGCCTGATGATGCCAAACAGCTATGTGCTACTCTCGACCGATGGCTACACGGTTTGCCAACAGTATCAGTGCGAGCCCAATCATTTCGTCGACATGGCGTCGTTCCCCTCGTACCCCAACTCGGGAGGGATAGCCCTGCTGATGAGCCGCAAAGGGGTAGTGGTCGACCAGATGACCTACAATGAGCAGATGCACTATCCGCTATTGAAGGAGACCAAAGGCGTGTCGCTGGAGCGGGTGTTGTGGGAGGTACCCTCCGACCAACCCGACAACTGGCACTCGGCATCGGAGGCGTCGGGCTTCGGCACGCCGGGCTACATCAACTCTGCCCATTCAACTCAAAACGTCCATTCAACCCATTCCCTCACCGTCTCTCCTCCCATCTTCTCCCCCGATGGCGACAGCTTCGACGACACCTGCTTGTTCAGCTATCAGCTGGAATCCTCAGGTGGCACGATGAATGCCTACGTGTTCTCGGCAGAGGGCCGTTTGGTGCGCCATCTGGTCAAGGGCGAGCTGGTGGCGCAGGAAGGTTGTTTCGTGTGGAATGGACTCGATAGTCGAGGGTTAAAAGTGCCCATAGGCATCTATGTCGTGGTCACCGAGGTGTTCGACATGGAAGGGAACGTGAGAAGGTATGAAAACGCCGTGGCGGTGGCGTCAAAATAGGCTACATGTCGTAGTTCGACATGGCGATGAGTTTGTTGTTGTCAGGATCGAAGGCCATCAAGTTGCCCATACCCGACTTATTGACGTTGAACACGCCATTGTCCAAGGCGATGAAGTCGTATTGGTCGGGGTTGTGGATGACGTGGTCGATAAAGCTGTAGTCCTCAGGGATATGGCCATGGATGATGCGTCGGCCACCGGTCTTGGAGAAGTCCACGCGGAAGTCCCTAGTGTTGATCATGTAGTTGGTGTCCTCAAAAGGATTCTTGGCGTGGAAGTTCATGCCGGCGTGGACGAGGATGTAGTGCTCCAGCTCGTAGTAGTAGGGGAGTTTGCGCATCCACTCGATGTATTTCTCCGGGATGTCGCGTGGGTGTTTCACGCCGAAACTTTTGTAGGTCTCCTTGGCGCCGACGTTCTCCCACAGTTTCTGCACATCGGGCTTAAAGAGATGCCGCTGCTGGTCGGCTTCCCAGGTCCTGACGCAGTAGTCCTCGTGGTTGCCCTTCAAGCAGTGGATCTTCCATCCTCCCTCTTGAAGGTCCATAAGATAGTCGAGCACCTCCTTGCTGGCAGGGCCGCGGTCAATGTAGTCGCCTAAGAAGAAAAACTCGTCTTCTCGGGTCGCCCTCAGCATGCTTTTCATGAGTGCTTCCAGAGTCTTGAAGCATCCATGTATGTCAGGTATGATCCACCTCGTCATCTTTCAACTTTCCGTTTATTTCTTTCCCTGATTTGCCACAGCTGCCATCAGCGCGGCCACTTTCTCGGGGTCGCCGAGGAAGAAGTCCTTTTGGAGCTTCATTTTGTCATCGAACTCGAAGATATAGGGGATGCCGGTGGGGATGTTGAAGGCGATGATTTCGTCGTTTGACATGCCTTTGAGCACCTTCACCACGCCGCGGAGGCTATTGCCGTGGGCTACCACCATCACCTGGTCGTGAGTCTCGAAAGCCTTCATGATATAGTCATTGTAATAAGGCATCACACGTTCGATGGTGTCGCAGAGGGCCTCGGTGAGCGGAATCTGGTCATCGGTGAGCTCGGCGTAACGGGGATCCTGACGGGGGCTCTTCGGGTCGTCCATGGCTAACGCAGGAGGACGCACGTCGAAGGCACGACGCCACAGGCGCACCTGCTCGTCACCGTATTTCTCGGCGGTCATCTTCTTGTCAAGGCCTTGAAGCTGGCCGTACGACTTCTCGTTCAAGCGCCACGATTTATACACGGGCAGCCAGTCCATGTCCATGGCGTCCAACACAAAGTTCAAGGTCTTGATGGCGCGTTTCAGGTAGGAGGTAAAGCAAATTTCTGGGGTGTAGCCGTTCTCTTTCAGCACCTTGCCAGCCTCGATGGCCTCTTGGATGCCTTTCTCGGAAAGGTCAACGTTGGTCCAACCGGTAAATAGGTTCAACTTGTTCCACTGGCTCTCGCCGTGACGGATTAAAATCAGTTTTTTCATGGGTATGTGGTTTTGTTTGTCTTTTTTTTCAAATCGGCATCAAAATTAAGAAAAATTTATATATTTGCACATTGGAAAATCTGAATTCAACTATTTACTAACCAATTAAATGGAAAAATTATGAAGAAAATTTCATTATTCTGTGGTGCTATGCTTATTGCTGCAACTATGCTTTTCGTGGCTTGCGGCAAGGACAAGGTGGCCACTATCGGTAAGTTCTTCAATGTGGAGAACGCCACGCTGGTTTCTGAGAATATGCCAGAAGCCACTTCCAACCAGACCATTGAGGTTTCCATGAATGAAAACGCTATCCCTGGCGGTTCGTCCTACGTTTCCGTGATGTCGGAGGTCCCCGCTCGTAAGATTTTGGTCGGTATGAAAGGCCAGAGAGGCTACTACGAAGTCCTCCCGTCAAAAATTCGTGGCAATGAGTATTCGTTCGTCTTGATGGTCGCTCAGGACATTACTTTGGGCGAGGAAGAAACCAAATTCAATGTTCAGGTAGCCATCGTTGATGAGAATGACGACATCAGCCAAATCTGGGAAACCAACGTGAATCTGATGGTAGTCGGCACGGGTGCCCTTCAGATCAGCCTCAGCTTCGACAACGCCAAGGATGTGGACCTCCACCTTATCGAGCCTGAATATAACTATGAAGATGGCTATCCGGTAAATTTCTATGAACGTCACATCTATTATGGTAACCTTTGGAGTGCTGCTGGTGGCTGGTTGGACCTCGATTCCAACCCTGGTTGCTCTATCGACAATGTGAACAACGAAAACATTACCTATAGTGACAGCACTGCTTTTGTCCCTGCTGGCACCTATAAAGTGTATATTGATTTGTTTGAAAACTGCGATCCTACCATTCCCACCAATTATGTGGTGACCGTGTTCTACGGTGGTACACTTATAGCTTCACGTTCCGGAAGATACGATGTTGATGCCGAAAGTACTTTTAATCCAATTGGTGAAGAGTATGTTGCAGAGCATGAACCCTTCCTGTCCTTCACTATTAGCGGCAATGGCCAAAAGATGGCCAAGCCCTTCAGCCCCGCTCCGATGACTGAAAGTGCTATGGAAAAGGAAGCCAATTCAGTTCATAAATAAGCTTTAACGGCTACAAAAAAAGCGCCCCAGTTCAAAACTGAGGCGCTTTTTTGTTTATAGGCTCTTCAGCCATTTCCACTGGAACAAGATCATATAGAAGACCCCAACGGTGATGGCCGCGTCAGCAAAGTTGAAGATGGGTGGGAAGAAGCTGACACTGAACATGTCGACCACCCTACCGTGCAGCCAGCCGGCATAATGGAACACCTTGCCGTAGAACACGCAGTCGAGGATGTTACCCAAGGCACCTGCTGTTATTAGCGACAAGCCGACTAGGACGCTGAACTTGGTGCCTTTCTTGGTGATGCGGAAAATAATAATGAAGAGCGCGATGACCGCCACAATCCTGAAGATGCTCAGGAGGGTCTTGACGATGCCGCCGCCGCTCATCCAGCCGAAAGCCATACCGTCGTTCTCAACGAACAATAGCTTGAACCAATTGCCTATCAGCGGAATCTCTTCGCCGATGGCCATATGCGTCTTGACCCAGACCTTCAGAACTTGGTCAATGAGTAGAATAGCAATGATGATGATGAACGAGCCAATGAGGCCTTTGCGCTTCGCCTTCGTCACTTCTTTCTATTTTCTTTCATTTTGGCATCGAGGCAGATGGTAGTGGTGGGCACACAGCGCAGCCGCTCCTTGGGGATCAGCTTGCCAGTGGCGCGGCAAATGCCGTAGGTCTTGTTCTCGATGCGCATCAAGGCGAACTCGAGGCTTTGGATATATTTCTCAGTGCGAGCTGCCAGTTTGGCGTTCTCTTCTTTCTGTGACACGGAATAGCCTTCCTCCAACACTTTGAAAGTGGGGGCTGTGTCGTCGGTGCTGTGTTCGCCACCGGCAATATTCTCGTTGAGCAGTTCAAGGTTGGCACGTGCCTGGCTGAGTTTCTCTAGAATCAAAGCCTTGAACTCCTCAAGCTCTTCGTCGGAATATCTTACGCTGGGCGTAACTTTAGTCTTCTCGTCCATAACGCTATAATTTTGAGTGTGCTAAATTACGTATTATTTTCAAATAGCACAAATATTTTTAATCCTTTTTCCTGATTTTCAGGCTGACTTTGACGTTTTCGGTGAGTTCATCCTCCATGACATCGTCGCCAGTGAGCTGGTCTACCACGTTGATGCCGCTGGCCAGAGTCTCGCCGCAGATGTAGTCGCCGAACTTGGCGATGGCGTTCTCAAGTTTCTCATTCTTCCCGACGAAGATCTCGATGCGGTCGGTGACCTCCAGTCCGGTGTTCTTGCGAAGGGTCTGCACACGGTTGACGAGTTCGCGGGCGAGTCCCTCGCAGAAGAGCTCGTCGGTGATGGTCATGTCCAAAGCCACGGTGAAGTTGCCTTCGGAGGTGACGGCCCAGCCGGGAATGTCTTGGGTGGAGATCAGGGCGTCTTCAAGGGTCAGCTCCACGTCGATGCCATCGACATCGAGGTGAGTGCCGTTGTTCTTCTCGTAGGCATGGATCTCGTCCTGGCTCATGTTGGCGAAGTAGTTCTGAATCTGCTTCATCTGCTTGCCATACTTCCGACCCAAGGTCTTGAAGTTGGGCTTCACATTCTTCACCAGGATGTTGTTGTCGGGGGCCAGGAACTCGATGCCCTTGATGTTGACCTCGCTCATGATGAGGTGGGAGATCTTCTCAAGTTGCGTCTTCATCTCTTCGTTGGCCACGGGGATCATGATCTTCGACAGGGGCTGACGGACGCGGATGTTGGCTTTCTTGCGCAGCGAGAGCACAAGCGATGAGATCAGCTGGGCGGCTTCCATGCGCTCCTCCAGGTCCTTGTCGATGAGCTTGGTATCGGCCACGGGGAAGTCGGTGAGATGTACCGATTCGGCGGCGTTCTTGCCGGTGGCGTTGTTCAGGTCGCGGTAGAGCTGTTCGCTGAAGAACGGGGCAATGGGTGAGCTGAGACGTGCCACGGTCTCGAGGCAGGTATACAAGGTCTGGTAGGCCGAGAGTTTGTCCTTGTCATCGTCGCTACGCCAGAAACGGCGGCGTGAGAGCCGCACGTACCAGTTGCTGAGGTGGGCATCCACGAACTCGGCGATGGCACGACCGGCGCGGGTAGGCTCATATTCGCTGTAGGCCTGGTCGACGGTGAGGATCAGCGAGTTCAACTCGGAGAGGATCCAGCGGTCAATCTCGGGACGCTCGTTGTAGGCGAGGTCTTGGGCGCTATAGTCGAACTTGTCGATGTTCGCGTACAAGGCGAAGAAGGCGTAGGTGTTGTACAAGGTGCCAAAGAACTTGCGGCGTACCTCGTCCACACCGGCCTCGTCGAACTTCAGGTTGTCCCAAGGCTGCGAGTTGGTGATCATGTACCAGCGCACAGCGTCGGCACCGTATTTTTCGATGGCGCCGAAGGGATCGACGGCGTTACCGAGACGTTTCGACATCTTGTTGCCGTTCTTGTCGAGCACCAGACCGTTGGAGATGACGTTCTTGTAGGCCACGCTGTCGAAGCACATCGTTGCGATGGCATGCAGGGTGAAGAACCAACCACGGGTCTGGTCGACACCCTCAGCGATAAAGTCGGCCGGGAACGGTAACTTTCCACTTTCCACTTTCATCTTTCCACTTCCCATGTAGTGGTATTGGGCGTAGGGCATTGCGCCAGAATCAAACCACACGTCGATCAAGTCGGGCTCGCGGAACATCTTCTTGCCGCTAGCGGAGCAAAGCACCACACCATCGATATAGGGGCGGTGCAGGTCGAACTTGGTATAATCTTCAGAGGCGTATGGATTCGAGGTCATGAATCCTGCCTTGATGGATTTCTCAATTTCGTTGCGGAGCTCTTCCACGCTGCCGATGCAGATCTCTTCCTTGCCGTCCTCAGTACGCCAGATGGGCAGGGGAGTACCCCAGTAACGGGAACGGGAGAGGTTCCAGTCCACCAGGTTCTCCAGCCAGTTGCCGAAACGTCCGCTTCCGGTGGCTTCGGGCTTCCAGTTGATAGTCTTGTTGAGTTCGATCATGCGGTCCTTGAGGGCCGTGGTCTTGATGAACCAGCTATCCAAAGGATAATAGAGCACGGGTTTGTCGGTACGCCAGCAGTGCGGGTAGTTGTGCACGTGCTTTTCACTCTTGAAGAGCTTGCCTTGTTCCTTGAGGAGCATCACGATGTCCACGTCGAGGCTCTTGTCTTTCTCAGTCTTGGTGGGATCGTAGGCGTTCTTCACGAACTGGCCGGCGTAGGGACGGTAGGCTTCCACGTCCATGCAGTTCTTGACGAACTCGGGGTCGAGGTCTTCGATGAGCCAGAACTTGCCAGTACGATCGACCATAGGCTGGGCTTTGCCGTCCTTGTCGATCATCTGGAGGGGCGGAATGCCGGCTGCAGCGGCCACGCGCTTATCGTCAGCACCGAAGGTCGGGGCAATGTGGACGATACCGGTACCGTCCTCAGTGGTCACATAGTCGCCCGGGATGATACGGAAGGCGCCTTCACCCGGGTTGACCCACGGAATCAGCGGCTCGTATTCAATGCCAACAAGCTCAGAACCCTTGAATTCCTTGATTACCTCGGGGGCTTCTTTGAACATGGTTCCCACCAGGGCTTTGGCCATCAGGATCTGGCAAGGCTCCTCGGTGTAAGGATGAACGGTCTTCAGAAGCACGTAGTCGATGTTGGGACCGACGCACAAGGCGGTGTTCGAAGGCAAAGTCCAAGGGGTGGTCGTCCACGCGATGGCAAAAGTTGAAAGTGGAGAGTGGAGAGTGGAAAGATCTTTCAGTTTTCCACTTTCCACTTTCAACTTAAACAGCGCTACGCAAGTCAAATCCTTCACGTCCCTATAGCAGCCTGGCATATTGAGTTCATGCGAGCTCAGTCCAGTGCCAGCGGCGGGCGAGTAGGGCTGGATAGTGTAGCCTTTATAAAGCAAGCCTTTGTTGTAAAGGTCCTTCAGCAGGAACCACAGGGTCTCGATGTAGTCGTTGGTAAAGGTGATATAGGGATCGTTGAGGTTGACCCAGTAGCCCATCTTGCGGGTGAGGTCATCCCATAAGTCCTTGTATTTCATCACTTCCTCGCGGCAGGCGCGGTTGTAGTCATCGACTGAAATCTTCTTGCCGATGTCCTCTTTGGTGATGCCTAATTTCTTCTCCACGCCGAGTTCCACAGGCAGGCCGTGGGTATCCCATCCGGCCTTG
Source organism: Bacteroidales bacterium (assembly GCA_024681295.1). Lineage (GTDB taxonomy): Bacteria > Bacteroidota > Bacteroidia > Bacteroidales > F082 > Limimorpha. The sequence continues at coordinate 11,783 of JAILBC010000056.1, read as the reverse complement.
CGGACCACGTGTTTGCCTTTGAGGGTCTGGTAGCGGCACACCACGTCTTTGATGGAACGGGCCATCACATGGTGGATGCCGGGCACACCGTTGGCGCTCGGCGGACCTTCAAAAAACACAAAAGCATTGTCTTTGTCACGGTTGTCGAGGCTTTTCTGAAAGGTGTTGTTTTCTTCCCAGTACTTACGGATTTCGTTGGCTGTCTCGGTGAGATTCAGCTGTTTATACTCTTTGTAGTTCTGCTTCATTGTGCTGACTTAAATTGAAGCGGCAAAGATACAAAATATTTTTCAGTTTACAGTTTACAGTTTGCAGTTTTTCATTTTTCGAGATTCAGCAGCAATCCATTGCCGTCGCCAGTCATGATCTCAGGCAGCTTGCCATCCCATTTGTTGATCCATTCGAGTTGGACGATCTTGGGGTTGCTCGAGACAGAAGCGCCTTTGATTTTCAGGGCCTCGGCTTCACCCTCTGCATTGAGTATCTGGATGTCTTTCTCGATCTCAGCCTGCTTCTTCAACTCTTCTTTCTGCTTGGTGACTTCAGAGAGGGTGAGGGCTTTCTGCTCTTCGAGCTTCTTTTGGTTGATGGCGGTCTCGTATTCGCTGTTGTAATACACCTCGCGGATGTCGATTTGGTCGAGGATGAGGTGGTACGACTTGATGTCGTTTTTCATCCTTTCGAGCACGAAGGCCTGAATCTCCTCGCGGCTGGTGCTATAGACTTGGATAGGCGTGTATTTGCTGGTGGTCAGAGCCAATGCTGATTTCAGTTTGGGCTTGATGACGTTTTCTTCGAGCCAGTAGAAGCGACCGTTTTCCTTGCCGTCGGTCTCTGACACATTGTCGTAGATCCACCAGGCAAATTCTGGATCGATGCGCCATGACGCGCTGATGTCAAAACCCATCTTGATACCGTCGATGGTGGGGGTCCATACGGTTTCGGATTGTGTGGCCTCAGCCTTGTATGACTTGTAATTAGGGTCGCTGCGGCTCACATCGGTGCGTTTGGCGCAGGTATAGACTTGCTCGGTCTTGTCCATGGTTTGGACGGTGTACCACGGGAAGATGAGATGCCATCCGGTGTAATAGGTCTGCTGTTTCACGCCCGCCGGGGTGATAACGACACCGCATTCCTGTGCCGGAATGATGGTGAGGAAGCTTGAGACCGCCAGGAAAATGACGGGAATGAGCCATAGTAAAAAGCTGTTGGCCAAGGTTTTTCCGCCTTTGTTGCTTTTGCGGACCATGCTGTTGTAAAGGGCTGCCACGATACTATAAATGATGGCAACGATTGCGATAGTGTTCAGTATTTTCATTTTTTAGAAGTTGGAATTCAGAAGACAGAAGACAGAAGAAAGAAGTTAACATCCAATAGCTCTTGAGATGACCAGTCGGAGGATCTCAGAGGTGCCTTCCCCGATTTGGAGGATGCGTTGGTCGCGGTAGAAGCGTTCCATGTCGAACTCTTTGAGGAGACCGTGGCCGCCCATCACCTGCACGGCGTTGTCGCACACTTCGGCGGCGACTTCGGAGCAGTAGAGCTTGGCCATGGCGGCTTCTTTGCCGAAGGGACGATGCTGGTCCTTGAGCCAGCAGGCATGGTAAAGCAGGTTGCGAGCTGCTTCGACCTTCATGGCCATGTCGGCGAGTTTGAAGGCCACGGCTTGGAACTTGCACACGGGTTTCCCGAACTGCACGCGTTTTTTGGAGTAGGCGAGGGCCATCTCGTAGGCGCCTTGGGCGCAGCCGAGACCCATAGCGGCGATGGAGAGGCGGCCTGAGTCGAGGGTAGCGAGCATCATGTGGGAGCCTTCGCCGGGTTCGCCGAGGATGTATTCTTGGGGCAACCTCACGTTGTCGAACACGAGTTTGCCAGTGTTCGAGGCACGCCACATCATTTTGTCATCCATCGGGGTTGCGGTGAATCCTGGAGTGCCGTTCTCCAACAGCAAGGCGGTGAACTCGGGCTTGCCGTCTTTTTCTCCTGAGATGGCTTGTACCGATGTGCCCAAAGAGATTGGTGTCGCACTGTTGGTGATGAAGATTTTGGAGCCGTTGAGCACCCAGCCGTCGCCGTCGCGCCGTGCCGTCGTCTTGGTGCCGCGCGAGTCGCTGCCGGCGTCTTCCTCGGTAAGGCCGAAACCCCACAATTTGTCCTTGCACAGCTGAGGCAGGTACTTGCGTTTCTGCTCCTCGGTGCCATAGTCCTTGATGGGTCCAATGCCTAACGAGTTGTCGGCTGCGATGGTGGCGGCGGTGCTGCCGTCAACACGGGCAAGTTCTTCAACGGCAATGATATAACTCAGATTGTCAAGCCCTTGGCCGCCATATTCTTTCGGCACGGTCATGCCCAATAGTCCAAGTTCACCCATCTTGAGAGTCAGTTCCACATCGAAATGCTGGTGCTCGTCGTTGTAACGGGCCACGGGTTTTATTTCTGCTTCTGCGAAGTCACGTACGCGTTGGCGTAAGGCTTCCTGTTCTTTTGTGAGGTCAAAATTCATTTTTTTATCGTTTTAGCACCCCGATGGGGTGCGAATGGATTATTTATTCTAACTCTATTAATTGTTTTTTATTGTCAACCATTTCATTTTCAACGACCAAAATCTTTTTCACCTTGGCTTTGGCTGTGGCGATGATGTTGTTCTCCATCTTCATGGCTTCCACCACGATCATCACCGTGCCCTCACTTACCTCATCACCTTCTTTCACGTTGATTTTCACAACCTTGCCAGGCATAGGTGAGATAAGGGTGGATTTGTCGTTGACATTTTCTTTACTTGAATAGTCAAGGGTGTCGTTGAGCTGGTCGGTGCGGAAACAGCTGAAGCTGAGGCCGTGGAAGTTGACGATGGTCTTTTGCTCGTCGTTGACGGAACAATAGATGATTTCAGTCTTTCCGTTGAGCATGATTTTCAGTTGATGGCCGTCGTGGCTGATGAGTTCGGCAGTAAAGGGGGTGTTGTTCACCGTCCCTTTTATTATCCTTGCTTCGGCATGACTGATGCTGACGGGAATCTTGTTGCCTTCCACATCAACGGTGATCTGCATGTGATAGCGCCAGTAGCCGATTTCCTCCCAGACGTTCTCGGTGAGGTTTTCAAGACGTTTCTTGTAGAAATCATAAAGGAGGAAGGAGGCTGCTATGGCGTTGATGTTGAGATTGCCGCGGCTTTCATTCAAGTCTTTTAGCAGCTCTTCTTGGTGGGATGCACAGAATGAGGTGTCAATCTTGTTGTCAATAAAGTTTTGGTTTTTGATGACTTCCCATAGGTAAGCTTTGTTGGTGGTAAGTCCTTGGATGATAAACTCTTTCAGTGCGTGTAGCGCTGTCTCGATGGCGGCTTGGCGGTTTTTGCCGTGACAGACGAGCTTGGCGATCATAGGGTCGTATGCCTCGCTGATGGTGCAAGGACCGTCGATGCTGCTATCGACACGAGTGCCTCGTCCTTGCGGTTCGTGGTAGGCTGTCACCTTGCCTGGCGTGGGCAGGAAGTTGTTTTCAGGGTCTTCGGCATAGATACGCAGCTCTATGGCGTGGCCTTGGGTCTGGATCATGTCTTGTGTCCAGCCCATCTCCTTGCCTCGGGCGATGCGGATTTGCTCCTCCACGATGTCGATGCCAGTGCGCATCTCGGTGACGGGATGCTCCACTTGGATGCGGGTGTTCACCTCCAAAAAATAGAAGTTTAGGTCTTTATCGACGATAAACTCTACGGTGCCGGCGTTTTTGTAGCCGATGCCTTTACAGAGTCTCACAGCGGTATCAAGCAGTTGTTGCCGCTTTTCCTCGTTCAAAGTAGGTGATGGCGACTCTTCGATGATTTTCTGATAACGCCGTTGGATGGTGCATTCACGCTCGCCAAGATGAATGATATTGCCGTGGTGGTCGGCTAAAATCTGGACCTCGATATGGCGAGGGTTTTCGATATATTGCTCGACAAACACGGTGCCGTCGCCGAAGTATTTCTCCGCCTCTCGGGAAGCGCGTTCCAGTTCGTCTTTCAGATCTTCTTTTTGCCTGACGATGTGCATGCCTTTGCCGCCACCGCCCGCTGCCGCCTTGATGAGCACGGGGTAGGGCAGGGTCTCGGCGTGTGCCATAATCTCATCAAAATCACCTGTCAATCCGAAAGTTACGGGGATATCGTTTTCGATTGCGACTTGACGTGCGGCGATTTTGTTGCCCATGAGCCGCATGGTGTCAGCATCGGGACCGATGAAGATGAGGTTGTTCTGTCGGCAGGCTTCGGCAAAATCAGGGTTCTCTGAAAGGAAACCGTAGCCTGGATGGATGGCCTCGGCACCGCTGTCGAGGGCGGTATCGATGATTTTCTGAATATTGAGATAGGTGTCCTTTAAGCTGCCGTTGCCCAAAGGATAAGCTTCGTCGGCCATGCGTCTGTGCAGGGCGTTGGTGTCGTTGTCGGCAAACACCGCCACGCTCTCGATGTGCAACCTTTTGAGTGTCCGCATGATGCGTACAGCGATCTCTCCACGGTTGGCGATCAATATCTTGTTTATTTTTCTGGTATTCATTCTAATTTCTGTCTTCTGACTTCTAACTTCTTGCAAAAATAAGTTTTTTTTTGATAGCAAAGACTTGCGAGGTATTAGAGAAAAGATTATTTTTGCATCGTAAATACATCAATTATATATTTTATCGTAAAAAAATAAGTTTTAATTATTTGATTAGATAATTTAAAATGATATATGAAAACTGATTATTACGAATATTCAATTCCTGAATTAGTACAGCTGTTAGGACTCCGTTTCAAAGATTATCGTATGCGTTCCAACATGACTCAGAAAGACGTTGCTGAACAGTCAGGAGTGACCATCAATACGATTCATAAGTTTGAAAACGGCTTGGTGCCTAATTTGTCAATCAGTACTTTCCTGTTGCTTTTGAAGGCTATTGGATGTATTGATGGACTTGACGAATTGTTGCCAGAACTGCCTGAATCTCTGTATTTAATAAAGGATAATGGGAAAAAAGCGCAACGCATCAGACATTCATCAAAAAGTAAGGCATTATGACAACAACACGAATATTAAAGGTTTTGCTTTGGGGGCATGAAGTGGGTCGTCTCAGCATAGAACCACGTCGCCATTTGCCCTATTTCGAATTTAATCGTGAGTGGGTGGATATGGGACTTGACATCTCGCCGCTTGATGCTTCTATAAAACATCCGCATGTCCTCCGACCTATTTTTGGTGCTTCTGAGAAAATCTACCAAAAACTGCCGCCATTTCTTGCCGATTCCTTGCCTGACGCTTGGGGTAATGAGCTTTTCGAACAGTGGCGACAGCAACAGGGAATAAAACTGGGTGACATAACTCCGCTCGACAAGCTTGCTTTTATTGGACGGCGGGCAATGGGAGCTTTGGAGTTCCAACCAGAAACCTCAGATTTTCATGCGGAAGAAAACGTCAACTTGAAAGCGTTGATAGATTTGGCTAATCAGATATACACGCAGCGAGAGAATGTTCGTATTGATTCTTCGCAATCGTTGACCATGCAGTCGTTGATGGCGGTGGGAACATCAGCAGGTGGACGGCAGCCCAAGGCCATCATTGCCATTAATCGAGAAACGGGAGGCATCCGCAGTGGTCAGGTGAATGGGCTGAAGGGATATGATTACTGTATTTTGAAGTTAGGAATCAGAGAGCGTTCAACCGCAGAATTGGAGATGACCTATCACGACATGGCCGTCAAAGCGGGAATCAACATGATGCCATGTTGGTTGATGGATGTGGAAGGAGAGAAACATTTTGTTACAAAGCGATTTGATAGAATGGGTGAACAAAAGCTGCACATGCAGACGTTGGCCGCTCTTTACCCAGAGGCCGATAGCTATGAGCGGCTGCTGTGGGTGTGTAGGAAAATGCGGCTTCCTGAGCGTGACAGCAAAGAGGTTTTTCGCAGGATGGTGTTCAATATTTTGGCCAATAACACCGATGACCATATCAAGAACTTTTCTTTCCTTATGGATGAACAAGGTCGTTGGTCGCTCTCACCAGCATACGATTTGACTTACATTTTTAATAATGGAGGATACTTGCCCGAAATACATCATTGTATGATGATTCATGGTAAAACCACAAACGTGACTTTGAACGATGTGATGGTCATTGCGGCAGAAAATGGCATTCGCGAAGCAAAAGACATCATTCATGAGGTAGCTGATGCGATTTTGGATTTTCATCTGATGGCAATCCAATATGGTGTTCAGGAACGCTGGATTTCGTCTGTGGAATGCACACTTAATAACAATTTGGAATTATGGGGATTAAAGAAACCTTCCAAGCAGAATACCGTCAGTAACATCGCCGGCCATAAAATAGAGAACCTTCACCTCGAACAACAGTTCAAAGGGAACTACCTTCTTCAGGCCACCATTGACGGTAAGAAACTGAAATACATCATCCGCAAAGGCACGCCAGAGCATGAGGTTCTGACGCAGATTGACGGAGGAGCAGATGGAGGAGTTGGTTCAGCGTTTTTTGCTGGCGATGGCATGAAAAAACGTAGCGGTTTGTAAAAAAAAGCTACTTTTGCAAAAAAAAGATGTCATGGGAATATATATCAATGTCGGCAATGCTGGATTCCAAAGAGTAAGAAATGGAGAATATGTTGACAAATCAGGTCTGATAGCCATTGTCAATAGCACACTTTTTACCGAACGCAGCTTCAGCTGTGTCTCACGAAGCCGTCGTTTCGGCAAGTCGGTGGCAGCCAAAATGCTGTGCGCCTACTACGACCACTCATGCGACTCCCGCAACCTGTTTGCCGACCTTGAGATAGCTTCCGACCCTTCGTTTGAGAAGCATTTGAACAAGTATCCTGTCATCTATCTTGACTTGACGAGCTTCATCGTCGACAAGAGGGACGATAGCATTGTTGACAAAATGGATGTCGCTTTGCGGACCGATGTCGGCAAGGTCTATCCTGACATTCCCGCAGAGGCGGATGACAGGCTGATGGACTATCTTCTGCGGGTAAGCGAGGCCACGGGTCAGCAGTTCATCTTCATCATCGATGAGTGGGATGCCATTTGCCGGGAGTATGCGCCTGGTACAGAAGCGATGGACCGGTATGTCGGCTGGTTGCGCCGGATGTTCAAGAGTCAGGACGCGGCCCGTGTGTTTGCCGGTGTCTATATGACAGGTATCCTGCCTATCAAGAAGTACAAGACGGAATCGGCACTCAACAATTTCATAGAATACTCTATGGTTGAACCAGTGGATATGGCTCCATACTTTGGGTTTACCAAGGACGAGGTGAAATCTTTGGCCGAAAAACATCGTATGGACTTCGACGAACTGGAGAAGTGGTACGACGGCTACCAGATAGGAGACGAGCAATCCATTTTCAATCCAAACTCAGTGATGCAAGCACTTCGAAGCCGTCGTTGCCGTAGTTTTTGGGCCGCCACGGGATCATACGACGCTGTGGCGCATTACATCCAGATGAACTACGATGGTTTGAAAGACGATGTGGTGAGCATGTTGGCAGGAGAACGATGCAAGGTCAACCCAACAAAGTTTCAAAACGACATGTCTATTATACGAAGTAAGGACGATGTGTTTACCGTGCTTATCCACTTGGGTTACCTCAGTTACGATTGGCGCAAGAGCGAGTGCTATATTCCAAATAAGGAGGTGGCGGGGGAGATGGTCAATGCCGTGGAAGCCAACAACTGGGCTCCTGTGGTAAAGGCATTGGAGGCTTCGGAGCGGCTCCTTCAGGCGACGTTGCGTGGTGATGAGGAAGCCGTGGCCCGTGGCGTGGATGCCGCCCATGACGAGAACACCAGCATTTTGAGCTACAACGATGAGAATTCACTGGCCTGTGTGTTGAGCATCGCATACTATTACGCCTCAAACGATTACATTGTCCATCGTGAGTTAGCCACGGGCAAGGGCTTTGCCGACTTGGTGCTCATTCCGCGCAAGAATGTTGATTCGCCCGCCATCGTCATCGAACTGAAATATGACAAGGCCGTTGATACCGCCATCGGTCAGATTAAGCGCAAACAATACCCTTTCAAGGTGGCGCAGTACATTGATAATCTGTTACTTGTGGAAATCACCTACGATGTGGCTTCCAAACAGCATGAGTGTCGTATTGAGAAGTATGTGTCTTGATCCCCTCCTTGTCGTGTGGGGTTACTGAAAGTACGCCTATTTGATGTGTTCAATTACACTTGTGAATTTTTTTAAAAATACACAAATATTTTTTAAACTTTTATTTGTTTTCTTTATTTTTGCCCCCGTCTTGCTAAGCCTATATGGGTATTAGTGGGATGACATATTGAAAGAAGGCGTTTGCCAGCTTGTTTTTGGTTTCATTGAACCTGGGAAATTTAATAACCTTTATCAAAAACAATGCAGAGGCGGATGCCCACGTGCTAAAGCGTGGGTATCTGGCTGCATGTGATAAAGGAGGTTTTCCCAGAGTCTACTGAAACGACACGCAGCAAAAGATACTCCGCTTTCCTTTTCTATGTAGCGAAAAAGTTGAAATGTTTCATTCCGGGTTCGGGTATTTGCCGGAGAATAGTTGTACCCGACACGTATTCAGGGATAAAGAAATGAAAAAGTTTTTGATTAAAAAAACGTTATTTCTAATAATTATTTTTATAACGACTGTCTGCTCTTTTGCACAGGGCTATGATCTTGTACCATTCAGGTCGGATGAGAACAATAAATATGGATATAAAAATAATAATGGAGAGATTCTCATTGAACCACAATATGACTACACAGAACCTTTTATGGAAGGAATTGCCGTGGTTGAAAAAGATGACAAATATGGAATGATTGATTCCAAAGGCAATTTCGTGATAGAACCAGAATATGATAATGGTATTGCTTATCATAATGGATATTTTATCTTGAACAATTATATTATTGATAAGAAAGGGAACCGTTCAGAAGTAAAAGGGTCAAAGAAATATGATGGAAAGGATTATTTCGACCAAATTATATGGCTTCGAGGGAGTGACCTTGTACTTGTGATTGATAAAGATCCTAATTATAGGTATAATCATAAGAAAGAGCAGTATTTGATTCATACAGATGGAACATTTGTGCGTCAATTGGATAGTGATCTGAACGTAGATGGTTATATGGGAAAATTTAGCATGTCTCCTCGTTATTTGTTTAACCAGAGAATAGAATCAAGTGATGGGTTTAATGATGGACTATGTCTTATTATTAATTCGAAATATGGGATAGGTGGCCTGCTTTACAACCCTGATGCATTGTATGGATATTTAGATAGAACTGGAAAAATTGTTATTAGGCCGCAATATAAATATGCCCATCCTTTTTCTGAAGGATTGGCATCGGTTGCTAATAAAAGATACAAACATGGATATATAAATACTAATGGCAAATGGGCCATAAAACCTCAATATGATTTCGCAGGTGATTTCAAGAATGGATTAGCTTTCGTATGTTCCGATAGTTTTGTTGGTTTTATTGACAAAAAAGGAAATGAGGTTTATAACTATACGAGAGAAAAAAGACGATTTGGTGCATGGAAGGATTTTATAAGAGGAATAGATACAACAGCAAACTGTAACATCCCTGCTGGTGCTTACTGGATGGGTGATGGAAAAGCATATATTTATTATATTACGGAGAATGATAGAGGTAGAAAGGTAATTGTAAATGAGAAGGGGGAAGTTCTTTATTACATTAGTGAATCTGGAGAAAAAGTTGACAGAGACGGGAATCTGATTGAGGATTAAAGAAAATAAAAACTAGCTATCGAATAACCGTTCATTCCCTTAACCTTAACCACCAGCCAACTGATCAAGTGGGTTTGTTTTCATAGCAATCCGCAGTATTGCATAAAAAAATTCCTATTTGACGTTGAAAGACATGTAGTTGCTCCTACGTATTATGATAACAGCGGCTATGGTATCAGCAAATCCGTAGCCGCTGTTGTTCTGTATCCTTTTTTTCACCACCTCATCAATTACAAAAAATTTTGTAAGTTTGCAATCAGAAAAACTGGTTCAAGATGAGAAAACGCTTCAATGTCACTGGCAGCTGCAATCCCGAGAAGCATTACATGGTGGATACAGAGCAACGGTTCAAAGCCGTTGAGAAGATGATTAATTACGGCGAGTATTTCACCATAAACCGCGCGAGGCAGTATGGCAAAACAACCATGCTGAATATGATTTGGCGCAAACTGTCCAATGATTATTTGATTGTCGATACTAGTTTTGAAGGTGTGGGCGACGGGGTTTTTGAGGATGAAAAACGGTTTACACGAATGTTTGTCTCTCTGATGAAAGATGCCCTCACACTCAATAAAGCCGATGACACATTGATCGCATTGTTGGATGAGTTCATCCCAACCAATATGGACGAATTGTCAAAGGTCATCACCCGTTTGTGCCAATCATCGTCAAAGCCTGTATTAGCGTTGATTGACGAGGTTGACAAGAGCAGTAATAACCAGCTTTTTTTGAGTTTCATCGGGATGTTGCGCGAGCTATATCTCATGCGTGACAAACAAGGAATGGATTTTACATTCCACAGCGTCATCCTCGCTGGTGTCTATGATGTGAAAAACCTCAAACTCAGACTCCGTCCCGATGCCGAAAAGAAATACAACTCACCTTGGAACATAGCTGCCGACTTCAACGTGGATATGACATTCCATCCTCATGAGATAGCCCAAATGCTTGGTGATTACGAAAACGATGAGCATACGGGCATGAATCTCATGGCGATGGGAGAGGAAATCTATAAATATACCTCGGGCTATCCTTATTTGGTGAGTGCCATCTGTAAACTCATTGATGAACGGCTGGATAAGGAATGGACTGCGGAAGGAGTTCAGAAAGCCGTGAAAATCATCGCTAAAGGTGAGAACGTCACGCTGCTTGATGACCTCTCGAAAAACTTGGAGAATATTCCGGAATTGCGCGACTTCCTTTATTCAATGGTTGTCAACGGACAGGAATACTCTTATACCTTAGTTGATCCCATGGTGAAACTGGCTCATATTTTCTCATACATTAGGGAAAACAAGCGGGGAAAGACGATGATACACAACCTCATCTTTGAGGAAGCATTGTTCGTCTATTTCGGTAACAAGACCATGCGCGAACAGGGAACGAGAATCTCACCGTATGTGCTGAATTATGTCCAAAACGGTCGCCTCAACATGGAACACGTGGTCACCCGCTTCCGTGATTTGATGCGTGAGGAATATCGCGAAAGTACCGTTCCATTTTTGGAGAAGGAAGGCCGTCTGCTTTTCCTGACTTTCCTAAAACCCATCATCAACGGCATAGGCTTCTATTATGTGGAACCAGAGACTCGCGACAACCGCCGCATGGATTTGGTAGTGACATACGACCGACAAGAATTTATCGTGGAGCTCAAGATTTGGCGTGGCGACAAGTATGAGGAAAAAGGGCGTGACCAACTTTCGGGGTATCTGGCAACCCGAGACATCAATGAAGGCTATTTGGTGACTTTTGACTTCTCCAAAGACAAACAAGATGCCGAGCCCCAGTGGATCGAATGGAACGGCAAACGGATTTTCGAGGTGATAGTTTAAGCGTTTTCTGCTCCAGCACAAAGGGGAAAAGAGGCTATTTCAACCGTTTCACGGGTGAGGTCGCTGTTCCAGCACAATATGAAAAAGCTTGGATTTTCTCCGAAGGCATGGCCTGTGTCCTTGACAAGGGAATGCTCCACTTCATCGACCACAAAGGGCAGCCTTTAATGGGTAAAGAATTCCCTTAC
>JAILBC010000129.1 GCA_024681295.1 Bacteroidales bacterium | reverse complement strand
AAACACGGGTGGTTTCAAGAAAACCTGGAAGAAAACATCCGATACAACTTTGGTTTCCGTGAAGTGCTGATTCCCTTTTACAACCAATACCTTTGGGATTTTTACCATATTGCTTCAAACAATACCGTGAAAGTAGGCAAGGACGACTGGCTGTTTGGGTGGGACGATGTAGGCAATTACTATCAGGGTGCCAAATATCGTTATGGTGATGACAAGGTCGCCACAAAGAGCAGCCTCGACCTGGAAGCTTCGCGCATGTACAAAGTGCAAAACATCCTTGAAGAATACCGGATTTTCATCTTCGTTTCCCTACTCCCCAGCAAGGCTTTTGTGTTTCCTGAATACCTCCCCGAAAACCCTGATCCGGAGCGCGAGACCTTCCATGCCATCGAATATTATCCCCATGTTTTCGATAGCCTTGGCATCCACTACATCAATGTGGAGAAAGTCTTTGAAAACTGGAAAGGCCATGTCGACTTTCCGTTGTTTCCCAAGACAGGAATGCATTGGTCGCATATTGCAGCGGAATATGCTTTCGATACCATCATGCGCTATATCGAAGACGCCAGCCATTTGAGGCTGTTGCATTACAACATTGGTGAGAAATATGCCGATACTTCCAGATATCCCGATACGGATCTTGAAGACATCTTGAATTTGATGCGTCCCATTCGGCCCAACACGAACTATTACGCGGATGTTAAAGTAGTACCCGACAGATGGGCGGCATGGCCAACTTTCCTTGTCGTTGGTGACTCGTTTTTCTGGAACATCTCCAGTTCGGTTCCTCTGGGAAACCTCTTTAATCGGTACCAGTACTGGTATTACAACAGCAGTGTTTATTTCAACGACAAGTACGACCATACCAGCCAGGTCGATATCCTTGATGAAATACTGCATTCCAGGATTATCAACTTGTCGTATTCTCCTCGACAATTATACATTTTCAGCGATGGTTTTCTTCCCAAGGCATTGCTCTACTTGACCCATGAAGACCATGAGATTGACAGTACGCTCCAAGCCCTTGCGAATACCATAGAAAACGCTTCCGACGAGGAAAAGATGAAAGCCGCTCAGGACTCGCTCTTTTCTTCGCCGGAAGCATTCTTCCCGGACTTGGCGTTGGATGGTGTTCCAACCACCAGAAACAGTCGGATTCAGGTTATTCTTAAATCGCCTCAATAAATTTCACAATGGCATCGCGGTCTTCTTTGGGAAGTTCACGGAACTTCTCCACGGTACGGCGGGCGTCGCTTTCGGCGTTGCCATGCCACATGATGGCCTCGATGACGGTACGGGCGCGGCAGTCGTGCAGACGGTCGCTGGCACCGGTGCAGATGGCAGAGAGTCCCCTACCCCACAACGGCGTGGTACGGCACCAGCCGGTGCGGATGTCGTTTTCCATGTGAAGCTTGTGCTGGATATAGTCGCTATAAGGCCAGATCTTCTGGTTGGGATAACGTGGCAGACGCGGGTCGCTGTCGGCGAAGAAGCCGGCTGGATCGGTGAAGTCGTCGTCACCGGTCTGCCATGAAGGACGGTGGCAGTAGGCGCAACCGATCTCACGGAACAGCGCACGTCCACGTTGCACCTCCTCGTTGCCCAAGTCACGGGCGGCAGGAACGGCCAGACCACGGTGCCACACCATGAAGTCGGAATACTCCTCGGCACTCATCTCGGGTTCCTTAAGTTCATCGGGAATGTTGGCCATCATCAGGTAGTTGTAGATGTCGGTCTCCACATCACCCGTAAGGTTGTATTGAGGGTAATAGTTGTAGAACTCAGCCTGCACGTCGGGATCTTGCGAAGCCTTGGTGGCGTAGGCGGCAGTCATGTAGTGACCCATCTTGGTGGGGTGTGTCACGTTGGTGATGTTCCAGATGGCGTTGGCGCCCGGAGCATCCTGCAAGGGGCCACGGGTCAAAGCGTAGGTGTAACGCTTGGGGTGGTTGGTGTTGCCATACAATCCCGTAGGCGCCCAGTCGTTACCTGCCCACATCGCGGGGTTCAGACCGTTCGGCATGTAGTTGTCGTCGTATTCCTTTTGATATTGTGCTTTTAAGGAATCATCAGGGATGGCGTCGATGAGGCCGGTGCCATAGATGCCGATGGTGGATTCCAAACGGCACACAAAGTCGCTGTACGGAATCGGGTTGCCCCCCACTTCGAGCGGTACATAGAACGCATCTTCGGGAATATACACCTCAGGATAAATCAAACTGTAGGATTCGCCATCGGGGAAACGGTTGCCCCATTCGTCGGTATAGTTGAGCCAGTTGATCTGAATCTTGTCTTCGTCGAGCGGAGCCTTGAAGGGCGCAACTGCTTTGGTTTGCGGCATTCCCGTATAGGAACTGAGATAGGTGTCGTTGCGATCGGTGAAGACCAGCAGGTAACCATTGCCCCATTCGTCGGCACGATAACGGTTCATGCGCTTGCCGTGGCCGTAGCCAGGGTGGCAGGCGATGCAGCTGCTGCGGATATAGAGCGGTCCGAGGCCATCGAAAGGCTCGTTGTTCTGCGTGTAGGTGCGCTCAAAGAAATACTCGCCGTATTTGAAAGCGGTGGTCAGTCCAGCCTGCTCCACAGCAGGTGTCGGGTCTTCGTAAGCGGTTTGCGTCGTATTGAACGTGGTGCCGAGTTCACCACCAGTGTAGGTCTCCTCTAGTACCTGTGGGTCGGTGGGAACGGGTTCCTTAGGGCCGCAGGAAGCCATGGCAAATGCCAAAAGGCCACCAGCGAATAAAAAACCGATAGATTTTGTTCTGTCCATAATAGACTATATTTTTATTTACTTTTTATCAATATTTGACAATTCTTCCTTCACCTCAGCCATCACATCGGAGAGTTCCTGACAAGCTTCCATGGCGGCGCCGGCAGACTCATCGGCATAATACAGCACGAAGGGTGCCTTCATGGCATTAATCTTCTCCAGGGCGTTGTTAATGGCATTCACCACCTTGGTATCCAGTGCGGCGTTGCCTTCGGCGATGTAAGCATGTAGGGAGCGATCCTCGTCGCGATTGCTGATGATGCCGCCCATGTAGGCGTTCTGGATGCTGATGACGTTGTCATAGAAATCGATGATCGACTTCTGGCTGTAGGGGGATTCCACATAATGCGGATCCTCGCCAGTGTGGGGCTTGCCGATCTTTGACGTGCCCACCTCGTCGGCGATGTCGATGCAGCCGTCGGCGATGGCCTGCAGGGCGTTGGTGAAGGTGGCGAAGGTGCTGCCTGCCTGACCAGCAAGGAGCATGTTGGCGCCGTAGGAGTTGCTACCGCCGTTGACGGTGGTGTTCAGTTCCAGCTCTTCCATTAGTTCGGCATGTTCAGCAGGAGCGTTCTCATTCCAGCTCACCTCCAGTTGGAAGCAGCGGTTGCGGAGGTCACGGGAGACGGCTACCACGTAGGTCAGCATGTCATCGTTCACCTCGTTCACATCGCGGGGTTGCCCGTCGCGGAACAAGATGTACTCGATGCCGTGGAAGCCCAGCAGCGCGTTACCGAGCTGTTCACCGGCCACGGTGCCGTCCTCATCGCCAGCCAGCATTTCGATCATGTTGGGGCTGGCCATCAGGTTGTTGAAGGCATCCTCATCGAGGGGCCACGAGTCGATGTGCGGATCGATACCGAAGTCGGAGGCGGCTCCGAACAGGAATGCCTCGCTCTTTTCCCACCATTTGCGGGCTTCAAGGAAGCTCACAGTAGCTTGATCAAGGTTGGCTTGGGTCTTGTTTTCCTTCAAAGCCTCCAGACAATCCACCAGGTTCTGCGCCTCAGCGGCCAGGTTGCCGTAGGTAGGATACACCGTCTGGTTGAGGTACTGTTTGACGATGGCTTCTTTGGTTTCTTTGTTCTTTTCTTCGATGACGTCGTCTTTGCCACAAGAGGTGACGCTGATGGCGATGAGTCCTAACAATGCGATTAGGAGCTTTGTTTTGATCGATCTTTTCATAGCGTGATATTTTAATTGTTTGTTAATGATTCACGCTGCAAAATTCCGACATCGATCTCTTCAAAAAAATCATCAATAATGGTGATTCCCGAGTGCGGGAGTCACCAATAATGGGGAATGCCTCAACTTGAGGTCGATTTTTTCGACCTCAAACGAAACACCTTTTAAGTTGTTCTAAATCAAAACCAATTCCTTCCAGAAATCCTCAGGCAGATGGATGTTCTCCACCTCTACAGCCCCAGCGAACAGCGGGGCAATCTCCTGTGGAGTGAAGCCGGCAATTCCGCAACCGATCTTGGTAACCAAGAAAGTCAGCTCCGAGTGTTGTTGAGCGAATTGAATGAACTCTTCCACGTAAGGTAAAATGGTTTTTGGTCCTCCTTGCATGGTAGGAATGGCATAGCTCTGCCCTTGCAGTCCTACTCCTTGGCCCATGACAGCACCAAATCTCTCCACGGCAACACGTGCGGCACCACCGCCATGCATTCCTTGAAGATTGCTACCAAAGACAAAAATCTCATTGTCTTTGAGACTCCTGATGTGATCAGGCGTGAAACGATGACTAAACTCATGTAGTTCCCGATAGTTTGTGTTGGTGTTTTGGGTATTGTTTTCCATAGTGATACTAGTTATTTGGTTAATAATTTGCGAGTTGTAGGGAAAGCAGAAAAGGAAGTCGTTTTCTGCATACAAAGTTACTTCGTTTGAATTTGATTTGGCAAGGGGGAGATGGGTATTTATTTATCAACAAATCAAACTCATCGTTAAAAACGGAAAACAGCCTATAGGGAAAAGAGAAAATATGGGGATAGCACGGCAGTAAGTGGTAAAAAAAAGGACTTACCAACCCATTAACGGCACTTTTTCGTTGTTTCTAAAATCAACTTGAAGAAAATAATACTTAAAATATTATTCAATCTTATCAAAAAGTAATATCTTTGCAGAAAGTTTTAAGTAGTAATGGAAACAGATTTAATGAAACCAGACAACGAAGTGTGCTACAACACGCGGAAATCGAGGCTCTATCACAGGTCAAGGAAGGGCATCTTGTCGCATGTCCGTAGGGGCGTGTATGTGCCTTCGAATCTGACTGACAAGTTTATGATTGCGTGTAATGCCGTAGAAAACGGATGCTTGGTCTATCACTCGGCCTTGGAGTTTTATGCTCTTCACACGCAATCTTTCAACTGGTTATATGTTCATAGCACTACACCTTTCCGAACATTTGAACACTTGAATGAGACCTATCTTTTCAAGCCTGTCAACTATCTGATAAATCCCCATATTGACCTGTCCAATGAGAACTATCCCATTCGGGTTACATCATTAAGTCAAACCATCATCGACTGCATCCGACATATCGACCTTGCTGGCGGTTTGGAGGAACTGATGAACGCCTTGGATTGGATTGGCGTTGGCAAACTTGACGAAGCCGAAATGATGCAATGCCTTGATGCTGCTCCTTCAAAGAGCGTTTACCAAAGGACCGGCTTCTTGCTTTCTCTCTACAAAGACCAGATTGGGCTGTCTGACGGTTTCTTCCATCATTGCAAAGATCGGACGGGAAACAATGTCAGCTACCTTTCGCCTGACGAGGACTGCGACGCATACGATAAATACTGGAAAATCTGTGTACCGAAAACAATCAAACGCCAAAAAGAATATGAACTCTATTGAATTGACAAGAAAACAAATCACCGCCATTGCCGAAGAATATAGCTTTACAGCAACCAATGTGGAAAAAGTAATCAGGCTTTGCGGCATACTCGATGACCTAAGCGCAACCGAATCTTTTAAGGGGAAACTGGCTCTGAAGGGCGGCACCGCTATCAACTTGGTTTTAATCCCAGGTTTGCCACGCTTATCTATAGATCTGGATTTGGATTTGGCGGTTGACTGCTCCAAAGATGAAATGCTCCTTCTACGGCAACAATTGGATAATGGGCTTTCATCCTATTGCGTTGAACAGGGCTACACTTTGGGTAAACGGGAGAGTTATTCCCTATGTTCCTACGAATTGCAGTATGACACCACTACAGGCAGTCGCGACAAAATCAAACTTGACATCAACTATTTGGCGCGTTGTCATGTGTTTACCCCCATTGAATCCATCATCAACCACCCGTTTGGCCCCAACAAGACCATCAAAGTGTTCCATCTTCGGGATGTTGAAATCTTCGGCAGCAAGATGGGCGCATTTTTCGAAAGGACGAAGCCGAGAGACTTGTATGACCTGTATTCGCTTTCGCAGTCAGGCCTCATGGCAAGCGACGAAGAAAGAGGCCTACTGAGGAAATGTGCCGTTTTCTATTCCACGATTGGCAATGACAGCAATGATATTTGGTTGGAAAAAGATGTTGATGAGTTGACCCAAATGAGTTTCAGCAAAATCAGGTCGCAATTGTTGCCAATGCTGCGAATCAAGGCCGGTGCTTACCCTAAAGAGAGAATCGAGCAAGCCGTTTCTGATTATGTGAAAACGGTAATACAGCTGGATGATGTCGACAAGGAATTCATTGCAAGATTCCAATCAGGCGATTATCAGCCTGAATTGTTGTTTGGATTGGAAATGAATCATCTAGAGCATCATCCTGTGGCATTGGCGACCTTGGGCAAGTTGGAAGGTCAAAAGCATTGAAATCGCAGCCTAACCATACACCACCTCAAACGCCCTCTCCAATCTCGGCAGTATAGGTGAGAAATGGGTGCCGTCAACGAGCTCAAACGTAATGGCAGCTTGACTTTTGATTTTTAGCATCTCGGCGGCAGCATGGGTCCTCTCCTCCACTGTCGCCATTCTTTTATCCTTTGCGTTCTTCTCCTTCTCACCCAACAATAAGCAAACCTTCTTGACCTGGAGCGATGGGGTGTGTCCGTTCATCCACTCAATAAAGCCGTCATACCAAAGCGAACCGGATATGCTGATGATGTTGGTGAAGGCGTTTGTATTGAAGCCGCCCACACCGCAAACAAGCCCGACAATGAAACGCCCAGGATTGTTCTCTCAGCATCCATCACACCCAAATCGCCTTCAGTTTCAGGGATTATCTCGTTGGTCAGCTTGTCGAGGAATGATGCCGCCTGTCCTCCAAATGGTTTCGCTTTCTTGAACACTCCTTCCGCCGGCCAAGGTGTTAGATCGTCATTCCAGTTCGCGCCAGGAATCACGACAATGGAAACGCCGTATTTACCTGCCAATTCTTTCAACCCCACGTCCAAATCCTCCCTGATTCCTTCCGGCAGGATCATATAGCAGATTTTGTTAGTATTTGGCGCAGTGTATTTTGATGGCATTGCTGTGGGATTTCGGCTGTAAAAATACGAAAAATGATTATCTTTGCCACAACGAATAATCGACCTCTAAATCAACGTGAAAAAAACAGTACTCATCATCCTCTGCGCCGCTCTGATGGGATGTGGCCACGAGAAACAGCAAAACGAAACCACAATGGAAAAAAGCAATGAATTGAAAGCCTTCGACGTGCAAAAGGAATTCCAGAAGAACGGCTTTAACTGGTTTACCGAGAACCTCATTCTTTGTTCGGGCGACACCACCGAGAGTAACGCCATGACTATTGGCTGGGGAGGCATCGGCAACTATCTGGGCCACGATCGTCCTGCAGTGACGGTGTATGTAGCTCCGGGACGCTACACCTGGGAGTTTATGGAAAAACATCCGCGCTTTACCATCATGCAGTTCGACGACCCGCAAGTGTGGCAATACATGGGAAGGCACAGTGGACGCGACGGTGACAAAGCTGCTGCCCTTGGACTTCACGTGGCCTATACCGAGCACGGCACGCCCTATTATGAAGAAGCCAGTTTAGTAATTGAGTGCGAGACCATGACGGTTTGGCATCAGACCGAACAGGATTTCCGCAACAACACACCCAAAGAGTGGTATGATGGTTTTGAGGCTGGCATCCATACGGTTTATGTTGGTGAAGTGATTGGAGCTTGGAAAAGATGATACAGAAACATTGCTTCGAGTGCGGAACGCCCTTGGTTGAGAAGGATCTTGAGGGAGAAGGGATTGTGCCTTATTGCCCAAGATGCGAGCAATACCGATTCCCCATGTATAATGTGGCGGTAAGCATGATCGTAATCAATGAGAAGACTGGAGAAATACTACTAATCAAGCAATATGGAAGGCCGTGGTTCATTCTTGTGGCGGGCTATGTGAACCGTGGCGAGCAGCTGGAACATGCCGTCTGCCGCGAGGTGAAGGAAGAAATGGGCATGACCGTTATCCGCACCAAGTTCAACCGCACCAGTTTCTTCGAACCGTCGAATACCCTGATGTGCAACTTTACGGCGTTTGTGAAAGATGACAGTGAGCTTTCAACCAATGCAGAGATTGACTCTTATCAATGGTTTACGCCGGATGATGCCAGAAAAAACATCCGCCCTGATAGCCTCGCCGAGAAATTTCTGAATGCTTATCTTGATGAATAATACTATGACTATCGACACCACCAAAGTCATCAGCACTCTGGGCTTATTTGTCGAAGGGATGGACACATAAATGAAATAATAAACAACTATAGCACATTGTATATGAGACTCTCAAAGAAACAGAGATTCAGACTAGTTCTAGCAGCATTGTTTTTCGCACTACTTCTGCTGGCCATTTTCAGCCATTATGGTCATCTCTGGGTTAAATTACTCGCCATTCTTGCAAATGTATTATTGATGGCCAGCATGCTAATCTCCTTTTTTGACGTCAAGAAGCATCCCGAGAAGGATAAATGACCTTTTCAAAAGC
>JAILBC010000042.1 GCA_024681295.1 Bacteroidales bacterium | reverse complement strand
CGGGTTTTGTCGGCACCGTCGATGTAACCCCAGAGGCGTTTCAAGGTGGTGGGACTCATGGTCTCATGAGTACGATCCCAAACGGCACCGCTGAGGAAGATGAAGTCGGTGGGGGTCATCATCTTACGCTTCACACTGGCCTCAATTTGCTTTTTGAGTTCGGCTATTTCAGGACTGGTTTTTTTCATGCTACAAAATTGAGACTTTTTTCGAATCAAATTTGGTCCTTGTTGGTTCTTTTTTAATCCGTGACGAAAAAAAACCTTATCTTCGCACCAAAAAACAAGCGATGCTTGAAGACAGCACATCAGGAATCCTTAATGGGCAGTTTCTCTCGCCAGACGAGACAGAGACGGCTTATGAGCCGTTGGCGAGCCGTGGCTTCAACCAGTTGGTGAAGGTACAGCGGCAAGGCCGATGGTTTCTGCTGAAAGGCCTGAAGCCGGAGTTCCGACAGCAGCCTGTCTATCTGGAGCTTCTGAAAAAGGAATATACCCTGATGGCACAGCTCGACCACCCCAACATTGTGAAAGTCATTTCGAAGGAGGTTAACGACGAGCTTGGCCCTTGCATCGTAATGGAATACATCGACGGCATGAAGCTTGACGAGTTCCTTGCCAGCAAGCCCTCACGGCAAGCCCGGCGCAAAGTGACAGACCAGCTGGTGGATGCCTTGGCCTATATCCACAGCCATCAGATCTTTCACCGCGACCTTAAGCCGAGCAACATCCTCATTACACGCAATGGCAACAACGTGAAAATCATCGATTTCGGGCTTTCCGATGCCGACGACTACGCCATTTTGAAGCAATCGGCAGGCACCTTGTCGTATATGGCGCCAGAACAAATGGAGCAAAGCCAGAAACTGGATTGTCGCGCAGACATTTATTCCTTGGGGTTGCTGTTACGCCTAATTTTCCCTCACCGTTACCGCTTTATTGAGGCCAAGTGTATGCGGAAAAATCCCGAGCGGCGCTATGCCAACATGGAGGCGGTGCGCAAGGCCATGGAGCGCAGCGACCGGATAAGAAGAACGGTACCTTTCATGGCGACACTGCTGCTTGCCATCCTGTGTGTCTTGTTGGTTGCGACAAGACCTGTCACGACCACTGAGACATCCGGTAGTGAAAATGGAGGTATGTATGTGGCCCATAAACAGTATCTCGAAGAAGTCCAGTGGTCGATGAATACGATGTTGCACCTGATTATCAGGGAGGCTCAACAGGGTGAGGAGTATAGGGAAGTGCTGATGACGGAATTGTCGGGCATCATGACTGAGATGAAGTCGATGTGTCAGGAGATGAGTAGCCTTTATTCGACCGATACTCAGGAATGGCTGACTTTTGTTTCCACGACGGCTGGTTACCAACAGGAACGATTGAAATATGCCATGGAACAAATCAATGGCAACTGCAAATCATATCAGGAGGAGTTTCGAAAGGGAGTATTAAGCCAAGCGGAGTTCGACAGTTTGGAATGGCTGGTCTCGCCGCTTACGGTGATGACCTTGCCGGTCACGGAAATCACAACCACTTCGGCCACTGGCGGCATTGATGTTTTGGGTAAGAGTTATTGTAGTGGAGTTGAATTGGGGCTGTGTTGGGGGATGCTCCATAACCCAACCTTGAAAAGCAATCATCTCCGCTGTGACCGTTTGGGCGACAATGTGGTCATGAGCGGACTGCTTCCGGGTGCCACCTATTTTGTCAGAGCCTATATTTCGAGGAGCTCCGGTGTCACATACGGCGACGAAATCGCTTTCACCACCATGCCTGATGATGCCAGGATGCCGCTGCCTGAAGGTGCCTTGCCGGGACTGTTTTCGGTTGCCGAAGGCAGGCAGGTGCGTTTCTCGAAGGGCAATCTGCAGTACCAAGCCTCCACGGGTATTTGGCGCTTAGCCGAGCAGCAATATGATTTCGTCGGATTGGACAACGAAAAGATATCGGAAACCTACAGCGGCTGGATTGACCTGTTCGGGTGGGGTACGAGCGGCTACGACCATGGTGCCGTGAATTGGCAACCTTGGAGTGGCAATACGGTTGCGCAAAGCAACGGCTTGCATCTGGCCTACGGTAGCGCCAATTACGGTCTTTATGACCTGGATGGGAAAGCCGATTGGGGTTACAACGCCATTTCGAATGGGGGCAACAAGGAGAACCAATGGCGCACGTTGAGGCGTGACGAGTGGGTTTATTTGCTTTTCGTTCGCAACACTGCCTCGGGCGTTCGGTTTGCCAAGGCTCGCGTCAATGGCGTGGACGGCTTGTTTTTGCTTCCCGACCACTGGAAGGCAGCCACCTATCACCTGAATTCCGTCAATAATCCCAGCCTCGCCTTCAACAACAACGTGATCAGCCTTTCCGACTGGCAGCGCGTGATGGAGCCTGCCGGTGCGGTGTTCCTGCCCAAGGCTGGTGTGCGGTCGGTCGATGGGGTTTATGACAACTTGGGCGCTTACCAAACATCGGATGCATGTACCGAAGCCAATTATGGCCTGGGCTTTACAGTGGATTACGCCCATGTGGGTTCGGGTGCCAATCATCGTGGCGACGGCATGTCGGTGCGGTTGGTGAGGAAGGTGGAGTGAGTGCCAACAAGGAACACGTATTAAAGCATTCTATCCAACTCGTCAATATGTTCCAAGCAGAAATCTTCAAGCCCTATGTAGTAGATTCCATTCTCATCATACCAAGGAACAATGTGGTTGCGCACAACGACAATCTTACGGTAGGAGTCGTTGATGCGACGTAGGGAATTGGTCTCTTGCATTCTCTTCTCTTCATCAGGAATAGCGAAAGCCGACTGGATATAGCAACGACGGTTGCCACGGTTTACCATAAAGTCAACCTCCAACTTGGTGCGTTTGCTCTTGCCCTGTTCGTCTTTATAGTTGTATTCCACAACACCTACGTCAACATTAAAGCCCCGAATGCATAGTTCGTTGTATATGACATTCTCCATCAGGTGGGTTTCTTCCTGTTGGCGGAAGTTGAGTTGGGCGTTACGCAGTCCCACATCGGTGAGGTAGTATTTTTGTGGCGTGTTAATGTACTTTTTGCCCTTGATGTCATATTGTTCAACCTTACGTAACAGATAAGCTTCGGCAAAATAGCCAAGATAGATGCTGATGGTGGAATCGTCTATTTTCGCCTGCTTCACCGAGGTGAAGGTGTTCTCGAGTTTTTTAGGACTGGTCAACGAGCCAATGCTGCTGGCTACAATTTTCAAAAGTTCATCCAATATCGAAATGTCCTTTTGGATATGATTACGTTCAATCACGTCGGTCAGGTAGGTTTTCTTGATTAGGTCTTGTAGGTATTGGCTTTTGTCTTTGTCTGACTTGAGCGACATAACCCTTGGCAACCCTCCATATGTGACAAACTCTTGCCAAGCACGACTCTTATCTCCTTGATAAGCGGAATAAAACTCTTTATACATCAGAGGGCTCACATGGATTTCATCGCCACGGTCCTTGAATTCTGTCATGACATCTGTAGAGAGCATTTTTGAGTTGCTACCTGTTACATAAATATCCACGTTCTTAATGTCTAACAATCCCAGGAGAATATCCACAAAACCAATCTTCGCATTCTCATCGTTGAGCCAAGGGTTGGGGATGGCAATCACTTCCTGGATTTCGTCAAGCAAGACATAGTATTGTTTGGTTGAGTCTTTTATTTGTTTGCGTAAATACTTATCCAGCTAACTACCTTAACACGTCCGTCGTTGCGTTTCTCAATCAGTTTATTGAGATAGTAGTTTCTTTCAATTCTCTCCATATTTTTGAATATTTTGCGTATTTACGCATGTTTTTCGAAAATTAATGATGCATCTCCCGTGTTCCCCGTCGCATCCTCTCATTCCCAGTTCCAAACAAAAAGGACCAACAAGAACCAAACCGAATGGGATTTTTTTTATTTTCTTTGTCTTTCTAAAAATAGTAATCATCGTTAGAAACATGAAAAACAAATTAAACATTATCCTTTACGGAATAAAAAGTCAAGGCAAGACAACCTCGCTAATGAGACTTGCAATCTTACTTGCAGGAAATGGCATTTATGACCGTGTGATTGAAGAAGAGTTCGATAAACGCTTCAAAAGTAAAGGGAAATACAAGGACGTCCGCATCATTGTTGAGTACAAAGGAATTCTTGTATTCATCGCAACAGGTGGCGACTCTTGGCAAACATGCCGTTTGAACTACGATTTTTTTGATGGCCGATTCAATAAAAAGACAGATCTGTTTGTCTTTGATGCCAGCAAAAAGACAGTTGAGCCACTTTTAGAAGAGAACTACAACAAGTACAAAACTCCCGAAATTAGCGTTGGTGCCTGTCGACCAAACTGCGATGGCTTTGGCCCCATCAAAGCCGTCCATGCAGCTAGTGAGAAAAACATACTTAACTATGACATGCAAGTGTGGGTGAGGAAAGACAAAGACAAGGAAAGTGACCAACAAGCAAACGAATTGCGTTGCATGATAGACCATTTCATCAAATGCTGTTCGGTCTGGAAGGATAATATGACTGAAAAAAAATGAAATCGAGAGCATCAAAAACATCTGTCCTATGAACAAACATCTACTAAAAAACAACAAGCGCCTCCTCGCGCTCCTTTTCGCCCTTTTCTGCGGAATGCAGATGGGGTGGGCATACGACTTCTCTGCCGTTTGTCCCACCGGGCAGACGCTTTATTACAACATTACCGATGCAACCAATAATTGCGTGGGTGTGACGTATCCTTTTTCTTCTGTTTCTCCTTCATGGAGCGGCTACACCCAACCTACAGGTGAAATGGTTATTCCGTTAACTGTAATGAATGGCGGTGTTACTTACTCGGTGACCTCGATAGAATACGGTGCGTTCTATGGTTGCAGCGGTCTGACGTCGGTTGAAATCCCGAACTCGGTGACCACGATAGTAAGCTATGCGTTTTATGGTTGCAGCGGTCTGACGTCGGTTGAAATCCCGAACTCGATGATTGCAATAGGCGACTATGCGTTCTCTGATTGTAGCGGTCTGACCTCGGTGATTCTTAACAGCAACGCTGTTGCTTCAGGTGATTATGCTTTTTACACTAACTTAACAACTAGATTCGGTACGCAAGTCACCAGTTACACTTTTGGATCGTCCGTGACCTCGATAGGCAACTATGCGCTCTATGGTTGCAGCGGTCTGACGTCGGTTGAAATCCCGAACTCGGTGACCACGATAGGCAACTATGCATTCTATGGTTGCAGCGGTTTGACGTCGGTTGAAATCCCGAACTCGGTGATCACGATAGGCGAACGTGCGTTCCAAGGTTGCAGCGGTTTGACGTCGGTTGAAATCCCGAACTCGATGATTACAATAGGCAACTATGCGTTCTATGATTGTAGCGGTCTGACCTCGGTGATTCTTAACAGCAACGCTGTTGCTTCAGGTGATTATTATTATTACAGTAACTTAACAACTAGATTCGGTACGCAAGTCACCAGTTACACTTTTGGATCGTCCCCGACCTCGATAGGCAACTATGCGCTCTATGGTTGCAGCGGTCTGACGTCGGTTGAAATCCCGAACTCGGTGACCTCAATAGGCGGCTATGCGTTCTATGGTTGCAGCGGTTTGACGTCGGTTGAAATCCCGAACTCGGTGACCACGATAGGCGAACGTGCGTTCGATGGTTGCAGCGGTCTGACCTCGGTGATTCTTAACAGCAACGCTATTGCTTCAGTAAATTATTCAAGTAGCAGTAACTTAACAACTATATTCGGTACGCAAGTCACCAGTTACACTTTTGGATCGTCCCCGACCTCGATAGGCAACTATGCGCTCTATTGTTGCAGCGGTCTGACGTCGGTTGAAATCCCGAACTCGGTGACCACGATAGGCAACTATGCATTCTATGGTTGCAGCGGTCTGACGTCGGTTGAAATCCCGAACTCGATGATTGCAATAGGCGACTATGCGTTCTCTGATTGTAGCGGTCTGACTTCAGTGATCATCGGCAACTCGGTGACCACGATAGGAATCAATCCATTTTCTCATTGCTCTAACTTATCTCAAATTATTGTTGATAATGACAATATGGTGTATGATTCAAGAGACAACTGT
This sequence comes from Bacteroidales bacterium, assembly GCA_024681295.1. Lineage (GTDB taxonomy): Bacteria > Bacteroidota > Bacteroidia > Bacteroidales > F082 > Limimorpha. The sequence goes on along the minus strand of JAILBC010000042.1, from coordinate 74 downwards.
AACGCCATTATTGAAACTCTAACGAACACCTTAATCAGTGGCTGCAAGACTACTGTGATACCCAACTCGGTGAC
>JAILBC010000174.1 GCA_024681295.1 Bacteroidales bacterium | reverse complement strand
GGGTAACAGCTTGTTGCTGACATTCATTTTCGGTTTCCTCTTCGTGACCGGTGGTTATATCTTTATGGACCGCATCCTGACCGCCTTCGGCGCTTCAGCCGAGACCATCAGCTATGCCCGTGAGTATATGGACATCGTGCTACCCGGCATGTTCATGACCACATTGTCATTCAACCTTACCGGCTTGATGCGCGCCACGGGCTATCCCCAGAAGTCCATGTGGATCATGGCTGGAGGTGCCATTTTGAATATCGGTCTCGATGCCCTGTTTATCTATGTTTTGGATTGGGGTATCGCCGGTGCCGCCTGGGCTACCACCATCTCCATGACTTGTACGGGTGTTCTCGCCGTCATCCATTTCTTGCAGCGAAGTTCCTTCATCCGCTTCCGCCGTCACGCTTGGAGGCCAAAGGGTTACATCTTCCGTAACATCTTGCTTATCGGCATGAGCCCCTTCTTGATGAACATCGCGGCTTCGGCGGTGGTGGCGTTGCTCAACAACCAGCTGTTGCGTTTCGGCGGTGATCTTGCTGTAGGCGCCTATGGCTTGGCGAACACCTTCGGCAGCCTCAGCGTGATGCTCATCCTCGGTCTCTGCCAGGGCATGCAGCCCATTGCAGGTTACAACTACGGGGCGGGGCATCCTTTGCGTTTGAAAGAAGTCTATACCTTGACAAGGAGAATCAACATGCTGATCGGTTTGGTCGGCGCTGTGCTGGCCCTGACCCTGCCTCACGCCATGTTGCGCATGTTCACCAAAGAGGAGGAGCTGATCCAAATCGGCATCCCCGCCATGCGTTTCATGCTGGTGATGTTCCCCTTGGTGGGCTTTACCATCACTAACTCCAACTTCTTCCAGAGCATCGACAAGCCTTGGATTGCCATCGTCACCAGCCTCTCGCGCCAGGTGCTCTTCCTCATCCCAATGATTTACCTTGTTCCGAATATCTTTATGAACATGGGAGGTTCAGGCCTCACTGGCGTATGGGCCTCTTTGACCATCTCCGATGTATTGGGTGCTTTACTGGCCTTCTTGCTGATGCTCAGCCAGCGGAAAGTTTTTCGAGTCGTAAATAATTGATGGGTTGCATCCCCTTTTACAGAGCTAGCATCCTCGGATGCAGATAGGTTAGGGCATATTTGTTCTACAGGTCTAGCATCCGCCTAGGCGGATGCTAGCTTTGTAGCGGAGGCTTCCCCTTACCTCTCCGCATCCCCGCCAGGGGATGCTAGCTTTGTAGCGAATGATTTCCCTTACCTCTCCGCATCCCCGTCAGGGGATGCTAGCTCTGTAGAATAATTAATTGATTTTATTATCATAATATTAATAAAATCCATACCTTTGTTCCAAATCTTGATATTATGGAAAAAACTTTTACCCAACTCTACGTCCACATCGTTTTCGCTGTCCAAAACAGAGAACCCCTTATTAAAAAGAACTGGCGGGAAAGATTATACCGATATATAACCGCCATCGCCCAAAACCATGGTCATAAGGTGTTGGCCATAGGAGGTGCTGAAGACCATGTTCATCTGTTTATCGGTTTGAATCCAGCGGAAGCGCTTTCCAAATTAATTAAGGAGTTAAAGAGGGATTCGACGATTTGGATCAACAAAAACCGATTTGTTCTCGGCCATTTTTCATGGCAAGAGGGGTATGGGGCATTCACCTATAGCAAAAGCCAATTGTCGGCGGTTTGTGGATATATTGGCAATCAAGAAGTCCACCATCAGAAGAAGACGTTTGCCGAGGAATACGATGAAATGTTGAGGAAATACGGAAATTGATAAACGTTGATACAGAGCTAGCATCCTACGGATGCAGATGGGTTAGGATACGCTTGTCCTACAGGTCTAGCATCCGCCATGGCGGATGCTTCCTGTTGACATTTATATTCTCTTGAACTGAATCTCAGCCTTAGTACCTTCCGGCATCTGATCATCAAACTGCGGCTCCACGATTAAAGTTGTGTTGGTCAGTTTTGTGATGATCATCTGGAAAGTGGTTTCCGGCGTTATCACAGTCAGTTTATTGCCGTCGACGGTATAATTGGCAGGTCCGGGCTCATCGCCAGCATAGACCTTACCGTCGCTCTTGAATTCAAAAACTAATTCATCTTCTGACAAACCATTGAGTTCCATCATGGCGAGCACATCGGCAGCAGACATTTGAACACTTTCTCCGCCAAACGACACTGAGGCTTTGTCAAATTTCCATTTTCCAATAATAAGATCGGAATTATCCTTTGTGCATGAGGTAAGCGACGTCATACCGACGACGAAAAGCACCATAGCCATTATTTTCATTGCCTTTTTCATGACTCAATCCCTAATACGTGTCGGGCGCAACTGTTCAAATAAGTATTAAAACGACACAAAGATAACGTATATTTTTTGGATTTATTAGATTAAAAGCTAAAGATTTGCTAATTTTGCCTTAAATACCATCATCCTATGAAAAAACTGTATCTCCTTGTCCTCTTGAGCTTTATGCTCTGCGTGGCCTGTAACAAAAAAGAAACCGATCCTGAAGTCATCGCCATGCGCGGACTGGTCAACCGTGTGATCCCTGAGTTTTCCGACCAAATTAAACTGGAACGCCTCAACGATACTGTTGACCGCTATGAATTTGAAAGTCAAGGTAATAAGCTCGTCATCCGCGGCAACAATGCCAACAGCATGGCTGTTGGTCTGAACCGTTACCTTAAATATTATTGTCACGCCGAGTTCCCGTGGTTCATGGAAGAGGCCCTAGAGATGCCTTCGGAATTGCCCAGGGTGCCCGCCAAGGTCAGTGAAACCGCCCGTGTGCCTGAGCGATTCTTCCTAAACTACTGCACCTTCGGTTACACCATGCCCTGGTGGAGCTGGGAGCAATGGGAACATTTCATCGACTGGATGGCGTTGAACGGCATCAACCTGCCGCTGGCCATCACGGGACAGGAGTCCGTGTGGTATGAGGTTTGGAGCGAGTTGGGTCTCACCGATGAAGAGATCCGCAGCTACTTCACCGGTCCCGCCCATTTGCCCTGGCATCGTATGCAGAACATCGACCGCTGGGGAGGCCCACTACCGATGGTATGGCTCGAAAACCAGAAGGCGCTTCAGCAGAAGATCGTCGCCCGTGAACGCGAACTCAACATGAAACCTGTGTTGCCTGGTTTCGCTGGCCACGTACCTCCTTGCATTACAAGGATTTATCCCAATGCACCTTTGGCCTCGCTAGGAGACTGGGCTGGATTCGACAGCACCTGTTGGTGCAAGTTCCTCGACCCGCTCGATCCTTTATATACTGAGATCCAGCAGAAGTTCATCGCCAAGCAGACCGAGTTCTACGGCACCGACCATATTTACGGCATCGACATCTTCAACGAACTCATTCCACCGAGTTGGGAGCCTGAATACCTGAGTCGCGTCAGCCGTCAGGTATATGAATCGCTCGAAGCCGCTGACCCTGATGCCCGCTGGCTCGAAATGGCGTGGCTCTTCTGGAATGAACGCCAGTATTGGGAAGTTGACAATCGCATCGAGGCCTACATCACCTCCATGCCGAAAGACCGTCACATCATGCTCGATTACTATTGCGAGCGGCAACCCGTGTGGGAGCGTACTAAGAGCTACTACGGTGTGCCTTACATCTGGTGCTACCTCGGTAACTTTGGCGGCAACTCCATGCTCGCCGGCAATCTTGACACTGTGAATGTTAGAATTGAACGGGCCTTTGAAAAAGGAGGCGATAATTTTATAGGTATTGGTTCAACGCTTGAAGGCTTTGACTGTAACCCCTTCATGTACGAATATGTATTTGAAAAAGCATGGGATTGCCCGTTAACCAAGGATATTGATGCTTGGGTGGAATGCCTCGCCGACCAACGTGGCGGCAAGGAAGACCCCAAAATGAGAGAAGCCTGGAAGCTCCTCGCCGATAGTATTTACAACAAAGTGTCCTCACCTGGTCAGACCGTGCGCATCAACCAACGTCCCACCATGGGCGACATCAAAGAATATAAGCAATATTATATCGCTCCTGTATACAAATACAACAACCTCACCCTGCTGCAAGTGCTCGATGAACTGTTGGCCTCCGACTGCAACACACGTGCCCGTCACTTCGACGTGGTCAACATCACCCGCCAGCTCCTGGGCAACTACTTCAGTGATCTCTATGCCGACTACGTTAAGGCCTATCGAGAAAACGATTACGAGAAACTCCGCCAAATCGAGGCCACGATGACCTCTATCCTTGACGACACCGATCAGATTCTATGCACCGAGAGTGCCTTCCTGGTAGGTCGTTGGATTAAGGATGCCCGTGCCATCGGCATCACCGAAGAGGACAAAGACTATTTTGAGAGCAACGCCCGCAACATCATCACCACCTGGGGTGAGGAGGACGCCCTGCTTAACGAATATGCCAGCCGCGCTTGGAACGGTCTCACCGCCACCTACTACGCCTACCGCTGGAAGGAGTTCTTTAAGGATGTGGACGCCTCCATTGAAGCTAAGAAACCCTTTGACGAGAAAGCCTACCATGACCGAATCTGCAAATACGAAGGACAATGGTGGCGTGAACGCCTAGGTCAGTTCCCCGCCGAGCCACAAGGAAATGGCGTGGCGTTGGCTCGTGATATAGCAGATAAATATCATGAGCAGTTAGAGGTCTATTATAGGAAATAATCCTCCTTGTTGACGGGAGCCACATCCATCCGCCAGATGGTATCAATCCTGAGGGCATCCCCTAATGGGGATGCGTCACCCCAGTTGATTCATCGCATAGGCGTAGGCGCCGATGGCGACGGCCGATGAGGTCCCGAGCTTGGTGACGCCTACGCCTACGCGTTTGGTAGGATCGTACCACACCTGCCGGTCGCTAAAAGGCACGGTGATCATCTTACCTGATTTTTCCGCGAAGCGGAGGCAGTCGTTGATGTCCTCAAGATTGAAAGCTTCGGTCTCCATGCGGGGAACGACATTGCCGTTCACAATGTAAGGCTCGTTCAGTTTCTTGATGAGCATGGGCATGAACACGGGCCAGGCCCCTGACAATCCTCCGCCGATGACCACCAAGCCGTCGGTGAAGCGCAAACCGTTGCTGACGACATCGGCTAACACGGTGCTGAGTTCGTCCCAAGCCTTCAAAGCGGCGTCCCGATTTCCTTCCTGCTCACCTTGGGCGATCTTAAAAATGTCATAAGGCTGCGGCGCCTCGTCGAAGGCGATGCCGGCCTCACGAGCATACACCCGGCGCACGGCACGGATGCTGACGCTCTCCTCGGCAAACCAGTCGGGGTAGAGACAGTTGCGCGAACACCAGATCTCGCCACCGGCGCTGTTGTCACCGCTAAGCAACACTTTATTAATAACGATGCCGCCACCGAAACCCGTACCTAAAGTCACACCGAACAAGTTCTTGTAACGCTTGGGATTATCCTGCTTCTCGAGCATGGCGTTCACCTGAGGCAACAATCCACCGAGGGCTTCACCGTAAACAAAGAGGTCACCGTCGTTGTTGATGAACACTGGTATATGAAACTCATTTTCGAGCATGGCCTTCAAGGCCACACCTCCTCTGAAAGTAGGCAGGTTGGGCAAGTCGCCGATGATGCCGTTAGGGTAGTCGGCTGGACCGGGGAAACAGAAGCTGATGGCCCTGGCCTTGCTGCCACAGCGCTCCTCGCACTGGTGGAATCCGTCGATGAGCTTCTGCAACAGCGCTTCATGGGTCGGCGACGCCGTGGGGATGGTGAAAGGCTCGATAATTTCCTTATAGTTGCTTACTGCGGAGAACTTGAATCCAGTGCCTCCGGCGTCGAGGATGAAGATGATGTCGTTTTGCATGGTTTTTTGTTTTTGAATTTTTCCACCCAAAGCACCCACATCAGGAAGATGACAAGATAGAAAAACACCTTGAATACATAGTCGTGGGCGATATGGAAGGTGTTCGGTCCGGGCCACTGCCGCTGCATGAGCAGGATGCCGCAGATGCGCACCACATTGGTGAATTCGATGATGACCAGGCCAACAGGGATGTACCAGGCTTTGTGCTTCCAGGGACCTGGAAAGAGGAGCATCAGAAACAGCCAGTGGAACCACTGTTTCAAACTGGCACATAAGGGAGCAATTATCACTTTGACAAAGGTGCCTTCCTTGCTCAAGGTACCGATAAGCCGCTGGCTGCTGACGGTGGTGATATCGATGCCGAGAACATTTTGGAGTACCCAGCACGACTCCTTGTACACCCTATTCACCGACCAGAGACTCAACTTGTCGATGGTTCCTTTAATGGGCCAGAATTCCAAAGCCTGCCAGCCAAGGTACAGGTAATGGAAACTGACGATGAGAATGATGAACAGCCCCACATCCACAGTGCTTCTGTTCTTTGGATCGTTGATATAGTCCTTCAATGTCGTTTTCATGCTGCAAATGTAGTAAAAATGTTGTAACTTTGCAGCCTCAAAGAAAGAATCCATGCCCGAGAACGACACCATTACCCTAGATACCCTTGCCGAACAAGTAACCGAAACCGTACAGAATGACTCCACCGTCCAGGCGGTGGTAGAGACCGTGGAGATGCTTCGCGATACCCCTGTGTCCGAATGGCTGCCTCAGTTGGTGCGACAGTACCTCGTTCCTTTCGCCATCAAACTGGTGATTGCCATCATCGTCCTGATCATCGGCCGCTGGCTCATCAAAATCGCCAAGAAATGGATGGCCAACGGCATTATGAGTCGGAAGGGTGACCCCACACTGCACAAGTTCCTTTCGAATTTGATTTCTTTTATACTGAATTTTATTCTTATCATCTTTATAATCAGTATCTTAGGCGTCAATACCTCATCGCTGGTCGCCTTGCTCGCCTCGGCGGGACTGGCCATCGGCATGGCATTGAGCGGTACCTTGCAGAACTTCGCTGGCGGCGTGGTCATCATGCTGTTTCGGCCCTTCAAGGTAGGCGACTACATCTCGGCCCAGGGACAAGAGGGCGTGGTGAAGGAGATCCAGATATTCAACACCATAGTCCTGACCATGGACAACAAGGTAATCCATATTCCCAATGGCATCTTGTCGACAGGCGTCATGACGGTTTTCACCAAAGAGGAGACTAGGCGTGTCGAATGGACGGTGTCCATCTCCTACGGGGATGACTACGACAAAGCCAAGGCAGTTTTGCTGAGGCTCTGTAATGAAGACCCCAGGATACTGAAAAACCCAGCACCTTTTGTCGAGATTGCCCTGCTTAACAACAGCTCGGTGGATATCAAGATGAGGGTCTGGGTGAAGTCGGCCGACTACTGGCCGGTGTTTTTCAGCATGAACGAAAAAGTCTACAAATCCTTACCTAAAGAAGGCCTGACCTTCCCCTTCCCGCAGGTCGATGTTCACATGTCTTAAATCCTTTTCCCGAAGGTGATATACTTGTTGAGGAAGAAGGGTAAAAGAGCCGTTAGCACGATGGAGAAGCCTTTGGCTATCAAGGGATTCCACTGTCCCAAGTCGATGCATAAATACAGAATCAAGGAGTTGAGCGCCAGACAGATGACCTGAACAAGGTAGAACGAGGCGAAACGGATGACGGTCTTGTCTTCTTTCTTGAAGTTGATGTTTCTGTTCAGCAAAAAACTGCAAACCAGTCCGCAGTGGAACGCGATGATGTTGGCCCAGAGGTAGGGCATGATCCTGTAAAGCAAGGCAAAAACGAGAAACTCTAGCCCTGTACTGACGATCCCAAAAAACGCATACAAGATGAAATGCCTGTATTTACTATAGAATGGCCTGAGTTTCAAGTTTTTTCGTTTTTAGGGGTGCAAAAATACCAAAAAAAAGTTGTGGTTCAAAAAAAAAGTTGTACTTTTGCAGTCCATTTTGAAGAGACAATTGTAATCATAAAGGAATAGAGTCATGTCAAAAGTTTGTCAAATTACAGGAAAGAAGACCATTACCGGCAACAATGTTTCTCACTCCAACAAGAGAACCAAGAGAACCTTTGAGCCCAATCTGAAGATTAAGAAGTTCTATGTTCCGGAATGGGACGAGTGGGTGGTTCTGAAGGTTTCCGCCGCTGGTTTGCGCACCATCAACAAGAAGGGTGTCTACGCCGCCATCATGGATGCTGCCGAAAAGGGTCATTTAAACCGTTGGTAATCCACAACCAAATTCAATAGAATTAGCTGCCGCGCCTAGCGTGGCGGCTTTTTTTGTTTGATATAATAATTGCCTGGTTTTTGAGTTATTCAGTTATGCGCCTCAAACCCCTGCTCATAGCCCTCCTGTTCCTGTCGTTCTCGGCAGCGGCACAGACCTTGCCGACGGCGACAGTCTATGGCAAGGTGACCGACGAGCAGAACCACCCCATCGAGATGGCCAACGTGATTGTCACTGAGCTGCTGGTGGGGCAGACCACCAACGCCCGTGGCGCATACGAAATCCAACTGCTATCCGATACTACACTGGTCATCAGCTTCTCCTACGTGGGCTATGAGCCGAAACAGGTTCCGGTGCGCCTTAAAACAGGGGAGAAGCGCAAACTGGACGTTACCCTCAAGTCGACGATGACCAACCTGCCCGATGTGGAAATCAGCGACCGCGCCATCGATGCTTCCAGCCTGACCCGCCTCGACGCCAAGAAAGCCTCGTTGCTCCCCACCATGGGCGGCGGCGTGGAAAACCTCATCAAAACCCTGCCAGGTGTCATCTCCAACAACGAGTTGAGCTCCCAGTATACCGTCCGCGGTGGCAACTTTGATGAGAACCTGATCTACGTGAATGGCATCGAGATCTACCGCCCCTTCCTGGTCGGGTCGGGACAGCAGGAAGGCCTCCCGTTCGTCAACTCGCGCCTGGTAAACAACATCGAGTTCTCCGCCGGTGGCTTCGCCGCAGAATACGGCGACAAGATGTCATCGGTGCTCGACGTCACCTACAAGAAACCCCGAGAGACCGCTGGCTCACTTTCCCTGAGCCTCCTCGGCGTCGAAGCACATGTAGAAGGGACCGCCGGACACGATAGGTTCAGCTACCTCGTCGGCACCCGCTATAAAAACACGTCCCTCGCCCTCAATATGATGGATACCAAAGGCTCCTACCGGCCTAACTTCACCGATGTCCAGACCCTGCTCAACTATAAACTCAACGATAAATGGGACCTCTCGTTCTTGGGTTACTACTCCAAAAACCAGTATTACCTGGTGCCACAGTCGTCAAGCGCTGAAACGGGAATGGTCAACTCGGTGCTGCGCCTCGATGTATACTTTGAGGGACAGGAACTCGACAACTACACCACAGGCCTTGGTGCCATGACGTTTGAATACAAGCCCAATAAGGATTTGAACCTAAGGTTTATCACCTCGGCCTACTCCGCCTACGAAACGGAAACCTACGACATCTTCGGCGAATACTGGCTGGGACAGGTAGAGACTAGCCTGGGCTCCGAAAACCAAGGTAACGTGGTCGCCAACCTGGGAACCGGCGCCTACCTGAAACACGCCCGCAACGCCTTCTACGCCCAGGTCTATAACTTCGACCACAAAGGCACCAAAGTCAGTGGCGACAACGTCTATAAATGGGGCCTCCGCTTCCAGCGTCAGAACATCGACGACGTGGTCAACGAGTGGAATATGGTGGACTCCTCGGGCTACAGCCTGCCGCATCCTATGGACGACATCGGGAATATGCCCACGACATTGCCCGACATCACCTTGGATATGTTCCATCGTTCGCATAATACTATTGGTGTTAATAATATCGATGGATATATACAACAATCCTCTACTTTTTCGTTTGAAGGGAAGGGCGAGCTTGTGGTGACAGGCGGCCTGCGAGCCAACTACTGGGGCTATAATAACAAGGTATACGTTAGCCCCCGTGCCGGCATCGCCTATAAGCCCGAACTCGAAGACCGCGACCTGGTGTTCCGTCTCTCGGGCGGCGTGTATAACCAGACCCCCTTCTACCGGGAACTCCGCAACCGCGACGGCTCGCTTTATAAGGACGCCGAAGCCCAACGATCGTATCAGGTGATTCTGGGCAGCGACTATAAGTTTCACGCATGGGGCCGACCTTTCATCCTGACCTCCGAGGCCTATTACAAACAACTTAATAACGTCATTCCCTACGATATTGACAATGTCCGCATCCACTACTACGCCGACCAGAAGGCCCATGGCTATGCCACAGGGCTCGACTTCAAGGTCAACGGCGAGTTTGTGAAAGGCATCGACAGCTGGGCAAGCCTCTCCCTGATGCGTAGCCGTGAGGTCATCGAAGGCGATACCGCCGGCTGGCACTACCGTCCCTCCAACCGTCACGTCAATTTCTCGTTGTTCTTCCAGGATTTCATCCCCAATGCAACTACTTGGCGCGTCAATATGACATTGACCTTTGGTACGGGCATGCCAGTCAACGATCCTATGTCCGAATATTATCACCCGTTCAAGTTCTATTCACCTTACCGCCGTGTCGACATCGGCTTTGTGAAACAACTTATCAGTGACGGAAGCAGCTTCCGTAAGGGCAATCCCTTGAACTATGTGAAGGATATGTATCTGAGCGTGGAGATCTTCAACCTGCTTGACATCCCTAACACGGTATCCTATACCTGGGTGAAGGACGTGCACAACAATTCATGGGGGATCAATAGTTACCTGACCCCCCGTTATGTGAATGTAAAACTGGTTACTGAGTTTTAGTACAGCCCTGGCATCTTGATCCACTCTCTGCCTTGGGCGCACATGTCCTCAACCTCGGCCACGGTCTTGGGAATGGGGCGTCCCAGGATGCGGCAGCCGTCCTCGGTGATGAGCAGGTCGTCCTCGATGCGGATGCCTCCGAAGTCCTTGTAGGTCTCCAACTTTTCGTAGTTGATGAACTCTTTGAACTTGCCCTCGGCTTTCCACATATCGATGAGGGTGGGAATGAAATAGATGCCTGGCTCGTCGGTGACCACGAAGCCTGGCTTGAGGGTCTTGCCGCAGCGCAGTCCGCTGAAGCCTAACTTGGTGGAACGTGGCGTGATGTCATCATAACCCACGTAGGTCTCGCCGAGGCCTTCCATGTCGTGTACGTCCATGCCCAGCATATGGCCCAAGCCATGAGGCATAAACAGCCAGTGGGCGCCGTTCATCAAGGCCTCGTCCACGTCGCCTTGCATCAGGCCGACAGCCTTCAGGCCTTCAATCAAGGTACGGCAGGCAAGGGTGTGCATGGTCATATAAGGCATGTAGGGACGGGTGTGTGCGGCCACTTCCATGTTGGCTTTCAGCACGATTTCGTAAATCTCGCGTTGGCGTGTGTTGAACTTGCCGCCCACAGGGGTGGTGCGGGTGAAGTCGGAGGCGTAATAGTTCTCGGTCTCGGCACCAGCATCGCACACCATCATGCGGCCTTCCTTGAGCACGTTGTGATGGCTGTGGTTGTGCAGCGTCTGTCCGTCGACACTGAGGATGACAGGGAACGACACGGGGCCGCCGCCAGAAAGTGAAAGGCCTTCCACCACACCGGCGATGTCTTGCTCCACCATGCCGGGCTTACACATCTTCATGGCGGTGGTGTGCATGTAATAAGCGGTGTTGGCGGCACGTTCCATCTCGGCAATCTCAATATCGCTCTTCACCTCGCGCATGGCGATGACGGCTTTGATGAGTTCTAGGCTGACATAGTCCTTCACCTTATTAATATCGCATTCCAGCCAGTTGGCGCATTGGATCTGCGTATCGGCACGGTAGGTGGGGAGGATATGCACCTTGCGGCCTTTGGCAAGAGCTTGCTGCAAGTACTCGCCGAAACGGTTGAAGTCACGGCAGTCGGTGATGCCGATGCGATCGCCCTGCTCTTTCAATGAGGGCAGTGGACCGCACCAAATCACGTCGTCGATGGTGACGTCCACACCGAAAAGGATCTCCTCGCCGGTCTCGAAGTCGATGACACCGACCAGATCGGGGTGCTTCAATCCGAAGAAATAGGAGAAGTTGCTGTCCTGACGGTAGATATAGGTGTTGTCGGGATAATTGAAAGGAGCTTCGTTGTTGGCAGGAAAGAAGGCAATGCCTTGATTCAGCATCTTTTTCAGGGTGGCTCTGCGACCACTATAAACGTCTTTATTGAACATGTTGAAATTTTTTTATAGAATTTTGTTTTTCTTAACGCAAAGATAAGTATTTTTGCGGATTATATGAAGAATCCCAAGGAAAAACATTTCAACCTGACAATGAACGAAGTGGCGGAGCTGTTTCACGTGGCTCCTGTCACTGTGCTCAATTGGGTGAGGGAAGGATTGTTGGAGCTTGACGAAGAGCGTCACGTCACCGATGAAAGCCTTGGACGATTCAAAAAGAAATACGCCGGAAAGGTCAAGCTGCATGCTCGGGCCAACAAACAACTCAAAGATGGACACGACGACGATGAGGTAGGGAGAATCGTCCAAGAGGCACTGCTCCAGGAACCTTTCGATGCCGCCTTGGGCGACCGCTATGCAGCCATGCTCTCCGAGTCCTACAAGAACAGGGAAGGCGTGTTTTACACCCCCTCGGCCATTGTCGATGATATGATGCTTGAGGTTGAAGTCACTGCGGATACCCTGTTTCTTGACCCCTGCTGCGGGAGCGGCAACTTCCTGATGAAAGCCTTGGAGAAAGGAGTCCGGCCAGAAAACCTCTACGGTTTCGACACTGACCCGAACGCCGTGGCCATAGCCCGTCGGCGCATCAAGGCCATGACAGGCTGCGACGCTCCCAATGTGGTCTGTGCCGACTTTCTGCAAACTTGTCCCACGCTGAAGGTCAAGTTTGACTTGATCTTCACTAATCCGCCTTGGGGAAAGAAACTCGCCAAGACCCAACGCGAAAAGCTTGCGCGACGTTATCACGCTGGCTCGAGTACGGATACCTGCTCGCTGTTCCTTTTCTCTGTGTTATCGGTGCTCAAAACTGCTGGAGTGACCGGCCTGCTGCTGCCCGACTCGTTCTTCAAGATTGCAGTCTTCGAAGATGCCCGTAAAGCCGTGCTGCAACAAACCATCTTGAAAATGAAGGACTACGGGAAGCCCTTCAAAAACATGTATTCGGCTGTTTCACTGGTGCTTAAGTATTCAAAAAGCAACAAGAATAACACGGTTTTATGCTATTATAATCATCTTGAATACCAACGCTCACAGCAGAGTTTCATGCTGATGCCCCGCCATAACCTCAATTATTGGACAAAACCCGAGGAGATGGCCCTGGTAGAGGAGTTGCTGCGACAACCTTATCTCACCTTAAAAGGTCATGCCACCTGGAGTTTGGGCATCGTGACGGGAAACAATGCTGCCATGTGCCGCCGTTCACAGCGGAAAGGCTATAAGCCGGTGTATCGGGGAAAGGATATTTTACCAGGACGACTGAAGGCGGCCTCATTATTCCTCAATCCTAACGACTTTCCACGTTACCAACAGATGGCTTCCATGGAGTTGTTATGCGCTCCAGTGAAACTGATCTACCGTTTCATCTCCAGCAGTCTGGTGTTTTATTGCGACACCCACCAGCGTTTCATCCTCAATAGTGCCAACATGCTGGTGCTCGATGAGAACTTTCCACTGAGCGCCAAGCAACTGGCCGAAACGATGAACAGCTGCCTGACCAATTGGTTGTTCAGGCAGCTGTTCAACACGCATAAAGTTTTGCGTAGCGATCTGGAGATGTTGCCGGTGATTACCGACTCAGCGTTGCATCGCCGCTTCGATCTCCTCGATTTCGGTGGGTAAGCCCTCAAACAGGTTGATAGGATCGCCCTCGGTGATAAGCAAATCGTTCTCGATGCGGATGCCAATTCCTTCTTCACGAATATAAATCCCTGGCTCGCAGGTAAGAATCATGCCAGGCGCAAAGGGCTTGAATTTGTCGATGCTGTCGTGCACATCAAGCCCGATATGATGTGACATGCCGTGCATCAAGTATTTGCGCTCCAATGGCTTTTCGGGATCCTGACGCTTAACGTCTTCCTCAGTGAAAAGACCCAATTGGATCATCTCTTTTTCCATGAGGCGATGGGTGGTCTCATTAATCTCGTTGATGCAGTGACCGGGACGGTAGAGCTGGGTGATTTCCTTCATGACTCGTAAGACTGCGTTGTAGAAGTCGCGTTGCCGAGGGGTGAATGTTCCGTTGACGGGGATCGTGCGGCTAAGGTCGGACGAATAGTTGCGGTATTCGCAGCCGATATCGAAAAGCAATAGGTCGCCGTCGTGAAGCAGGCTCTGGTTCTTCGAATAGTGCAGGCAGCAGGCGTTCTTGCCACCGGCGATGATGGGTGCGTAGGCATGGCCCGTGGCGTTGTTGCGCTTGAAGATGTATTCAATCTCCGCCTGCACCTCGTATTCGTACATTCCAGGCTTCACGGTTTCCAAGCAGCGACGGAAAGCCTTGGCGGTGATGTTGCAGGCCTGTTGGGTAATCTTGATTTCATCGTCCGACTTCACCATGCGCAAGGCGTTGAGGATAGGGGCGGTGCGACCGAATTGATGCATCGGGTAACGTTCCTTGACCAGCTTGTTGAAGCGTTGCTGGATGGTTTCCACGGTGCATTCGTATTTGGGATACTCGTAACTGTTGAGATAGATAATGTCACCGTAACCCGAGAAGGCGATGTCGTTCAAGGTCATCCAGAAGGCGTCGCTACCTTTGACGGTCTTCACCCCGGAAATCTCCGAGGCTTGTTGGGCGTCGAGCATTTCCCCCTGCCAGGTGACCTTTACCTCATCGTAGGGCTCGATGAACAGGATCTCTCGCATGCTCTCGTCGGGATAGTCGGGTGCGATGAGCAGGAAGGCATTCTCGGCATCGATACCCGTGAGGTAGTAGAAGTCCGATTGTTGGCGGAAGGGAAAAAACTCGTCGCCGTTTCGCGGCATGAGTTCGTTTGCTGTGAAAACGGCGACGGATTTTGATGGCAGTTGGGCTGCCAAGTTGGCTCTGTTACTGATGTAACTCATTGGATTATAAGAATTTATAACCCACGGTCACCATAAACAGGCTTTGCTTGGTGTTGTCGACATTGCTGAAGTCGAAGTAATTGCCCAAGTTGGTGTTGTTCAGGTTACCGAATACCTTGCTGAGGCCAAAGTTGTAGTTGATGTCGAGGGTGATCTTGCCCAGGATGTCAGCGCCGAGGCCAGCCTGCATGCCCCAAGCAATGGCTTTGGTGTCGATAATGTTGGAGTCATCCTCGAGGGTCATTTCTTGGACGTGTTCTGGGTCGTCGTCATTGATGAGTTTGAATTCCTTGTCGAACAGCGTGGTGCTGGCCAAGGTGAAGTTGGCGGTGGGACCTACTTGGGCACGGAGGGTAGCCACACCCAGGTCAAGGAATTTCACACCTACCAGAATCGGAACTTGGAGGTTGGCTTCATTCAAGGTGAAGGTCACTGTTTCTTCGGGAAGCCAAGTCTGGCTGGTGTTGGCGACATCCAATGAAAAGATGTTGTTGGTCTTGAAATAAAGCACTTCGGGTTGGACGTAGAGCATACCGTATTCAACACGGCCGAAAATGCCGAAGGTAAGGTGGTTCTGGAATCCTGACTTGATGTCGGCTTTCTGATAGGAGAGGTTCGGGGTCTGATAACCGATTTTTACACCCAGATCCAGGTCTTGGGCAAACATGGTGCTGCCGAGCATCAGCAGGGCTGCGATAAGTAAGAATGATTTTTTCATGTTAGTAGTTATTAGTGTTTGTGATCAATTACAGAGCAAAGATAAAAACTTTTTTAGAACAAGGACAAAAAAAAACCAACGTTTGATGCGTTGGCTTTTTCGTTCCTATTCCTTACAAAGGTTTACTTATACATTTTGACAAATTCGATGATCACGCGGCGGTCGTATTCCGTTGGATCAAGTTCTTTCACGCCACCCACGGGGATGAGGACGAATCGGTTCTCGGGAACGCCCATGTCCATGAGTTCACGTTTGATCTTATTACAACGGTTTTCAGAGAGACGCTGGTTGTATTCCGGTGTAGCAGTTGCGCTATCGCAGGAACCTCTCAGGCGTATCAGCCACCCTTTCTCCATGGCTACCCTGGCGATTTCACGCAGGTTGACCCGGTCTCTTCTCGACATTAGCTTGTAGGAGTCTCTGTGGAAGAAGATGGAAAGTGGGTAGCTCGCAATCTCTACGATGGTATCAGTAGTGCCGCCATCGTGGATATAGACGGTGTCAGGCGGACGGTTGCGCAGGCATTCTTCCAAATCGTTTTCCAGCGTCTTGATGCGTTCGCGCATCTCTTTCATCTCGTTGGAGTAGTTGTAGGGCAGTTCGTAGATACGGTTGCCGTACTCCTCGGTGCCGCTGATGTTCCAGGTGAGGCCCAAGATTGCCATATAGTTGAGGTCGGCAATTTTAGGTCTGATCCCTCCACCGGTCGAGCCGCCATATTCGTAGGTCCACGAGTCGATGGTCCAACGTTGTCCTGAAAGGGCAAAGCCCAAATCAAGGTCAAAGTTTTTGTTCATCCTGAACTTATTGATCAGTCCAGCATCGAAAGAGAGCTCAAAGTTCTTAGCTTCACCTTTAATCAATGACTTGGAAACGAGGAAGTATTCGGAGACACAACCCAACCCCATACCCATGTAAACAACGGGTGTGTAGAAGCGATCGGCGTAATAGCCGAGGATTAAATCGACGGGGCTTATCATGACATCGCCATGAAAGTTGTGGTACATAAACGAGGTCTCGTAATATTGATGGGTTACTCCGTCTTGGACCACTGTGATAGGCTGGTTCTTATCCACATAGAGAAATTGTATGTGGGTCAGATTGTCGTGTCCGCCGTTGATAAAGCTTTTTCCACGGTTGACGTCGTAGGTCAGTCGAAGGGCAAGGTTGTGGGTAATCCATTTTCCCACGGAAACTCCACCACCGAACGAAGGTCCGTTTAGGGTGGTGAAGTTTCCAGCGGGGATAAGGTCCGATCCTTGCCACCAGTTTACGCTTCCGTTTACCGACACGAACCAGTTTTGACCCAGAGTGGAGGCGAGATAGCGTGTGCTGTCGCTCTGCAGAGTGCTGGACCATCCAGTGAGTGTCGCAAACAGAATGCCGATTGCAAGAAGGATTCTTTTCATTTCAATAATCAAAAAAAGTTTAGTTTCAAATTCAGTTTTGGTTCAATTGCATCTCATTTATTTTTTCTCCGAAAAGCTGACGATCACACGACGGTCGTACTCGGCGGGTTTGAGTTCGGTGACACCACCGATGGCATCGATGACGATGTTGTCAGAGGGAACGCCAATCTTCACGAGTTCGGCCTTCACCTTGTTGCAGCGGTTTTCAGCAAGGGTCTTGTTGAAAGCGGCTGAAGCAGTGGCGGCGTCGCAGGTGCCTCTCAGGGTGACGATCAGGTTGTGGTCGATAGCGGCCTGGGCGATTTCCTGCAGGTTGATGCGGTCTCTGCCGTCTCTCAGCTCGTAGGAACCCTTGTTGAAGAACACGGAGAAAGGATAGGTGATGACTTCACCTTCGCCAGTCACGTAAACGGTGTCGTGGACGGTGATGCCACCATCGCTGCAGTTGGCCAACTGATTCTGGAGACCGTTGATCTGGTCGATGAGTTCGTTGATTCTGGCTTCCTGCTTGGAGCAGTCGGCAGCGGCAACTTCGGGAGTCTCAATGACATCAAGTGTACGACCACCAAGGTACCACATCAGACCAACCATGCCTGAGAAATCGAAGTGAGCTCTGTGCCACGGGCTCCAGGTGTCGAAGGTCGGGGCGTCGAAGCTCCATCTCATGGCAACGGCAGTAAGGTCGATATGGAGATCGAGGGCGTCGCTGAGTCTGAAGTTGTTCATGATACCACCATGGAAACCCAAATCAATGTTGGAACCACCGAAGGGGTGGATTAAAATGTTGTAAGGATGTCCGTTTGAGGTCTGGTCCCAGGCAATCAGGCCAACACCACCGTAAATCCACATGGTGTAGAGTCTGTCAGGGTTGTAGCCGAAGAAGAAATCCAGCGGGCTTTCCATAACATCCAAATGCAAGCTCTTGAACATGAAGTCCTTAGCGAGCATGTTGGAACCAAGGTGACGGTCGTAACCGACTCTTACGGCAACACTCGGGCTGACTCTTCTACCAATTTTACCTGAAACACCAAATTGATGCTGCTTGAGAGCGGGATCAGCGTTGAAACCACCATAATAGGTGCTCATTTGATGGTAGGCTGAACCAGTGGAAGCAAAGATGCTGTAGGTGCCAGCCAAGTCGATAAACCAACCCTGAGTGAATTTAGGGGTGGCGTAGCGGGGCTTCTCGTTGCCTTCGGCAGCAAATACTGACATAGCGGTCACTGCGATGACGCAAAGAGTAATGAATGCTTTTTTCATTTGTTAGTGTGTTTTGAGTTATTAAATAATAAATAATTTATGTTGTCTTCACAAAAATCGCGGCAAAAATACAAATAATTTCGATACGGTTTACAAATAAGGTTCGAAAAACCTAAAAAAAACCAAAAAACCGTCTATCGGTCGGAAATGCGGTCCAAAGTGTTCGTAATCAGCTTGTCGATATAGGGGTGGTAGTCAGTGCAGAATTTCTCACTCACACGGTTGGCAATCACAGCACAAATGGTCAAACAACGGTGCCCCATCATCTTGCCCAAACCATACAGTGCTGAAGACTCCATCTCGAAGTTGCACACCCTCCAGTCTTGGTAACGGAAGGCCTCGATTTTATGGTTGTTCTCGGGATAGGCCAACTGCATCCTCAAGGTCCTGCCCTGGGGTCCGTAGAAACCTGGAGCCGTGGCGGTAAGACCATGGAAATAACCTTGCCCCAACTTGTCGAGCAACTCCTGGGAACCCTCAACCACGTAAGGCATCGGGAGATCCTTCGGGTAGTCCATCTGCTCAATGAAAGCATCGCGCATGGCAATCTCGTTCACGGTTTCGTTCCCTTTGTAGAAGTAAAGCAACCCGTCCAATCCGATGGCGTAACGGGTGGCCACGTAGCTGCCCTCCACGGGAATATCAGCCTGCAAAGCACCCGAGGTGCCAAGTCGGATGAGATTCAAGGTGCGGTGCTGCTCCTTCGGCATGCGGGTCTTCAAGTCGATGTTGGCCAAGGTGTCCAACTCGTTCATGACAATATCGAGATTGTCGGTTCCCATGCCGGTCGACAATACGGTGATTCTTTTTCCGTTATAATAACCTGTACGGCTCCATAACTCTCGATTCTGACGCTTGACTTCGATTTTTTCGAAACGTGAGGCAATGGTGTCAGCACGTCCAGGGTCACCTACCAAGATGACGTCGTCGGCGAGCTCTTCGGGATGAAGCGCGAGATGATAAACTGTCCCCTCGTTGTTCAAAACCAACTGGGAGGCGGGAATGGGTTGACTCATAATCAAATCTTTGAGTAAATGAATTTTTTTTGAAATAAACTGCAAATATAAAGCTTTTTAGAAAAACAAATCAATATTTTTGCAATCGAATCTTCTAGACAATGAAAAAACTGAAACTGTTCGGGTACTTGACATTGTTTGTCTCGCTATTCTTATCCGCTTGCGGCCCCAAAACTCCTACTTATAAGAAAAAACTGTTGGTCGATACCAAACCGACCGAAGGTCTTGTCTTCGACCGCTACGAAGATGTGTTGTTTCATCTCGACACGGCCAATTTTCAAGAAGGCCTGAAATCCATTCAGCAGCAATACCTTCCATTCCTGGACGGTGATCTCGACAACCCCGAGGCGGTTCGTTATCTGAAGAGTTTCGCTGTTGACCCTTTTATCGTCAACCTGTACCAAAAAGTGAAACAAGCCTTCCCTGATCTCCACGAGGTCAGTGCCATTGTCAACGAAGTGTACAGCCATTTTCATCACTATTACCCTGATACACCGTTGCCCACCCATGTCTATACCTGCGTGTCGGGTGTCGACCCCGACATGCCACCGTTATTTTTTGCAGGGGATGCCTTGGTAATCTCCCTCGATTGGTACCTCAATGGAGATATGGTGTATGAACAAATGGGCATGCCCCAGTACCGTGCTCGCCGTACGATGGCGGAAAGCCTGGCCAAAGACTTGGGTCAACTGCTTTATGATACTTACCTTGACAAAGACGTCAAACACGGTAGCCTGCTCGAAGAGATGGTCGCCGTGGGACGCGCGGACTATTTCATCGAAGCCATGTGCCCCGAAATAGCCGACTCGGTGCTGTTAGGTTATTCCGCATCGCAGATGGATTGGGCAGAATACAACGAAGGTAACCTTTGGGCCGACATGGTCGGCAACCAATGTCTGTATTCCACCGATTTGGAAGTTTACCGCACCTTCCTATCTGATGGCCCTTTTACCAACGAATATAGCCATGAGGCACCGCCGCGCTTAGGCGAGTTCGTCGGCCTCCACATCGTAAGGTCGTTCATGGATGTCCATGAAATCTCGCTGCAGGAACTCATGCAGATCAGCGACCTTCAAGAACTCTTCTTGGATTCTTATTATAAGCCAAAGAAATGATTAAAAAGCAAGAATTGCCTCACGGAGCATCCCGTACGCTGCTTTAGTGGCTTGGCTGATGACCTTGCGACGGCCTCTGCCGAAATGGAAACACTGTGCGCTGACACCTGAAGGAGTGGCTACGCCAATCCATACTGTGCCCACAGGATTCTGCTCTGTACCGCCACTCGGCCCCGCTACTCCCGTGGTGGCAATGCCGAAATCGGCTTCCATCAACTTGCGCGTACCTTTGGCCATAGCCTCCACCACTTCTCGACTCACCACGCCGTGCCGTTCAATGGTTTTTTCCGGTACCCCGAGCACCTTGGTCTTGGTGGGCGTGGCGTAAGTGACAGCCCCGCCTCTGAATACCTCCGAACTTCCGGGGATGAGGGTGATGCAATGGGCAATGTTGCCACCAGTACAGCTTTCCGCTGAGGCGAAAGTCATATTTTTCTCTTTTAACAGGTCAAACACTTCCTGTTCAATGCGTTTTTCTGCTTTCTCCATGGTTTTCTTTTGTTTGCAAAGATACAGATTCTTCCTGATTTACCAATGGATTTGAAAAAATTTTCTATTCCTATAATATTATATAGATAATTAATATAACTTTGTTGCCGAATTAATATTTAATCATTATGTTAGTAAAAACATTTGGATGTGCTATTATCGGCATCAATGCGATTATAGTTACCATAGAAGTGAATTCAGAAAAAGGAATCCAGTTTTTCCTTGTCGGGTTGCCCGATAGTTCGGTGAAAGAGAGCTACCAACGAATTGTCGCGTCGTTTTCGAATCTGGGTTACAAGTTTCCCAAAAAGCGAATTACCATTAATATGGCACCGGCAGATATCCGAAAGGAAGGGTCGGCCTACGACTTGCCCTTGGCCGTTGGCATTATGGCAGTCTCCGATCAGATCAATGTCTCGCAATTGGACCGGTACGTCATCATGGGTGAACTTTCGCTCGATGGCGCACTGAATCCAATCCGAGGGGTATTACCCATGGCCATCCAAGCCGAAAAAGAAGGTTATAAAGGCATCATCGTTCCAAAGGAAAATGCTCGTGAAGCCGCAGTGGTTGAGAACTTGGAGGTCATCGGAGCCGAAAACCTGAGCCAAGTGGTCGATTTTCTGAATGGCTCGCTGGCGATTGCTCCTGAACGTGTTGACCTGGATACGCTCACGGAAGAAGAGGTCTGCTTGTATGACTTCCAAGATGTGAAAGGCCAAGAGGGCTTGAAACGTGCTTTGGAGATTGCGGCTTCAGGATCACATAATGTTCTCCTCATAGGTAGCCCAGGTTCAGGAAAGACCATGCTGGCCAAACGTCTGCCTGGAATTTTGCCTCCCATGACGCTGGCGGAGGCACTGGAGACGACGAAGATTCATTCGGTGGCGGGGCTGATGGGTCGTAACAGGACCTTGCTAACCGCACGGCCATTTAGAAGTCCCCACCATTCCATCTCCGACGCGGGATTGTGCGGAGGAGGCTCTTTCCCTCAGCCTGGCGAGATATCGTTGGCCAATAACGGAGTGCTCTTTCTTGACGAAGTCCCGGAAATGCAAAGGCACACGTTGGAAATCCTGCGTCAGCCAATGGAAGACCGCGAAATAACCATCTCACGAGCCAAGTTCAGCGTGACATTTCCAGCCAACTTCATGTTGGTGGCCGCCATGAATCCCTGTCCCTGCGGCTATTACAACCACCCTGACCGTGAGTGCGTATGCAAGCCAGGCGAGGTGCAAAAATATCTGAATAAGATTTCGGGTCCTTTGATGGACCGCATCGACCTTCATGTGGAGGTGCTTCCTGTGCCCTACAACGAGCTGTCCGATGTCCGTCGGGGCGAGCCGAGCGCCGAAATCCGCAAGAGGGTGATTGCGGCCCGAAAAATCCAAGAGGAGCGCTATAAGGCTTATCCCGGCATCCACAGTAATGCCCAGATGACCACCAAACTGTTGCAGCAATACTGCTGCCTAGATCAACGGAGCCACGAAGCTCTCCATAACGCCATGCGGCGACTGGGGCTTTCGGCGCGTGCCTACGACCGTATCCTCAAGGTGGCCCGTACCATCGCGGACCTCGAAGGTGTCGCCAATATCCAATATGATCACCTTGCCGAGGCCATTAATTATAGGAGCCTCGACCGCGACAGCTGGGGAAGCTGAACTTTTTTTTGAGCCTTTCTGGAAAATGTATATTTTTGCACCGCTTTAAATCGGTTTTCTATGAGAGGTTTCCTGACGGTCATCATGTTGGTGGTTTCCAACGTCTTTATGACCTTTGCCTGGTATGGCCATCTGAAATTGGACGAAATGAAGATTACTACGGATTGGCCATTGATTCTTATTATTTTAGCCTCGTGGGGTGTCGCTTTTTTTGAATATAGCGTCATGGTTCCCGCCAATCGCATCGGCTTTGTTGAACATGGCGGACCTTTTAACCTCATGCAATTGAAAGTCATTCAAGAGGTGGTCACCTTGACGGTTTTCACCGTTATTGCGCTTTTTGTCTTTAAAGGCCAATCGCTACATTGGAACCATTTGGCCGCATTCGCCTGCCTGGTACTGGCAGTCTTTTTTGTGTTTCTGAAATAATTTCCTCATTATGATACGTTCCATGACCGGCTATGGCATTGCCGAAAGCCTTTACAACACCAAGAAAATCACCGTTGAGATTAGGACTTTGAATAGCAAGCAACTCGATTTGGCGGTAAAATTGCCCAATGAGCTTCGTTTTGCGGAACTCGACTTTCGGAGTAGGATAGGAGCAAGGCTTTTTCGTGGCAAGATCGATGCCGTGATTACCATTGCCGACACCACAGCTGACGCCGTCAACCAAATCGATGCTGACGTGGTGGCTTCCTATCTCAGGCAGATCAACGGCATCTCCGAAGAGTTGGGTATCACCCCTTCGGCGGACATGGCAGCGCTGCTGTTCAGAATGCCTGGCATTTTCAACACACCAGAGCAAAGTTATGACGAGTCATTTGTGGCCAAAATCAATGAAACACTTGACACGGCCCTTGATATTGTTGACCGTTTTCGCATCCAGGAAGGGCAGACGCTGAAACGCGACCTGCTCCATCGCGTGGAACTGATCGTAGGCCTTCTCGACCAAGTGGAGCCTTTTGAGAAAGCCCGTCACGACACCATCAAACAGCGCCTGATCAAGAATCTTTCTGAACTTACTACCGAGGGACAATATGATGAAAACCGTTTTGAGGCAGAGCTGATTTATTACCTTGAAAAACTCGACATCACCGAGGAAAAAGTGCGTCTGCGCCAGCACTGCAACTACTTCAACGAGAGTTGCGACGAAGACCAGGCTGGTAAGAAACTAGGCTTCATCAGCCAGGAAATGGGCCGCGAGATCAACACCCTCGGCTCCAAAGCCAACGAAGTCAACATCCAGCGCCTGGTGGTGATGATGAAAGATGAACTAGAGAAGATCAAAGAGCAGGTTTGCAATATTTTGTAAATCATGGCAAAAGATAAAATCAACAAGACCAACGCCTGTCGGCTTCTCGACCAGAAGAAGATTGCTTATGAGTTGATTCCTTACGAGGTGGATGAAAACGACCTCGGAGCACAGCATATCGCTGACCAGTTAAACGAGGATATTGATCAGGTATTCAAGACCTTGGTGTTGAAAGGGGATAAGATAGGATATTTCGTATGTGTCATCCCTGGCAACGAGGAGGTCGATTTGAAAAAAACTGCCAAAGCTACAGGCAATAAGAGTTGCGACCTGATTCCGATGAAGGAATTACTGCCCTTAACAGGCTACATCCGTGGTGGATGCTCACCAATAGGTATGAAAAAGTCGTTCCCAACCTTCATCCACGAGACTTGCGAACTCTTTGATTTTATCTATGTCAGTGCCGGTGTCAGGGGGCTGCAATTCAAAATCAATCCCCACGACTTGATTCAGACTGTGGGGATGACTGTGGCTGATTTATGTTAATTGATAATTGTATATTTGTACTCGTAAATACAACTAGCTGTCATTATGAAAAAAGGAAAACTTTTGATTTTCTCCGCCCCGTCTGGATCGGGCAAAACCACACTGGTCAACCATCTTTTGAGCGAAATCCCCAACATGGCGTTCTCTGTATCTGCCACAACCCGTCAGCCGAGAGGCACTGAACAAAACGGGGTGGAATACTACTTTATGAGTCTCGAAGAATTCAAGCAACGCGTTGAGAACGATGAGTTCTTGGAATGGCAAGAAGTGTATCCAGGTCGCTGTTATGGCACCTTGAAAGCCGTGGTGGAGAAAATGCAGGAAGAAGGCAAGCATGTGGCCTTCGACGTGGATGTGGTGGGTGGTACCAATATCAAGAAGTTCTACGGCGACGAAGCTCTGTCGGTGTTTATTCAAGCTCCCTCGATCGAAGTGCTTCGCGAGCGGTTGGTCAATCGTCAGACTGACTCTATGGAAGAAATCGAAAAACGCCTTGCCAAAGCCGACTGGGAGATGAATTTCGCCCAAGGGAAGTTCGACATCACCATCATCAATGATGACTTGGAAACCGCCAAGGCGGACATTTTAAAAGCCGTCACCAACTTTATCGAAAAAGAGGAACCATGCGAAGAATAGGCTTATATTCAGGCTCATTCAACCCCATCCATCACGGCCACGTGATGCTGGCCAATTACCTTGTTGAGTTTTCGGACCTCGACGAGTTGTGGTTTGTGGTGTCTCCCCAAAATCCTTTAAAGAAAAAAGCGGATTTGATGGATGATAACGACCGTTTGGAGATGGTAAAGCTGGCCATTGGCGACGACCCGCGGATGAAGGCCTCCGACATTGAGTTTTCAATGCCTCAGCCTTCTTACACCATTAATACATTGAGGGCTTTGTCGGCGCAATTTCCTGAGGATCAGTTTGTTTTCATCTGTGGCATGGACAGCTTGGAAGGATTTCCCCGATGGAAGGAATATCAAGCCATCCTCGATGATTATGAATTACTTGTGTTTCCACGAAAAGGTTACGATGGTGGAGAACTGCTGAATCATCCCCATGTGAAAGTGCTGGAGACCCCTATTATCGAGGTGTCGTCAACTTTTATCAGAAATAGCATGAAAGAGGGGAAAGACGTGAGGCATTTCATGCCAGAAAAAGCCTATCGTTATTTGGTTGAAAACGACCTACTTCATCCGTAGCAACTTTGCCATTTTAAAACTGCAATCCAAAAAGATGATTGGCGCATAACCATTGCGTTCAATCTGCCGTGAGGCTTCTTCTAGCAAATCGGCGATTTGAAGTATGTTGGCCGGTTTTACAAAGGGCGCAAATCCTGCATTGAATTTCTTTTCTTCCTCGGGAAGCATGACCAACTGGGCAAGATTGTTGTTGAACAGCAAGGAATTACGAATGATTCCCAAGCCGTAATCCAACAATTGTTTTTGTCGTTCACGACCGATGGTTTTAATATTGTTTGAGAAATCAATCAACTCACTGATGGCAGCTTTGAAGCAAAGGCGCATCCATTGCTGGAAGGTGCGGAAATAGTATTTTTGGTCCTCGGCATCTTTCACATTCTGGCAGGCCTTAATCCAGTTTCCCTCGGCCACTATTGCGGCGTCTGTAGCCTCCTGCGGAGAGCAGTTCAAACGTTGCACTAAGGCGGTTTGCAAAGCTTCTTGTTCGATGCGAGGAATTTTTACCAGCGAGGCTCTAGAACGAATAGTCGCCAGTAATTCTTCCTGGTCTTCCGCAATCAAGACAAACAATGTTTTTTCCGGCGGCTCCTCTAGGAGTTTCAGCAGTTTGTTGGCGGTATCCACACGCATCTTCTCAGCCATCCAAATGATAGCGATTTTGTATTCGCCCTCGTAGGCCTTAAAGCTCAGTTTTCTTAACAAAGTAGCTGCATCACGCACTGAGATATAGCCTTGCTTGTTTTCCACCTCAAGGAATTCGTACCACGAAGAGGTGTCCACATAGCCCTCTTTCTGAACCACGTACTCACGCCATTCGTTCAAAAACAAATCCGACTCTGGATTGCTTTTCACGCTTTTGTTGGTCGTAGTCGGAACCACAAAATGCAAGTCGGGATGGGTCAGTTTGCTGATTTTCTGACAAGAAGGACATACGCCGCAACTATCGGTCGCTGTTCTGTGAGGGCAAAGAATGTATTGCGCATAGGCCAATGCCAGCGGCAATTTTCCGTTGCCTTCTGGTCCCAAGAATAGCTGGGCATGCGGCACACGGTTCTCTTGCACGCTGAGAATCAACTTTTGTTTGACCGCTTCCTGACCGATGATGTCTTTGAATTGCATGGTTTATTTCACAATGAGTTTCTGACCAATCTTCAAGGTTTTCTTCTCGCTGATATTGTTGAGTTTACAGATTTTTTTTACGGTGGTTCCGTGCTTTTTGGCAATGCTGCTCAGCGTATCGCCTTTCTTCACGGTGTAGGTCACATGCTTGGGTGGCACTTGGGTGGCGGCAACCTCCGACTCCTTGTCGCTCTGTCCCTCGTGGGAATAAATGCTGAAGTAGTGTTTTTTCAGGGTGAAAATGGTATCGCGTAAGGTGCCGTTTTCGAAGTCGAAGATGCGCTCAGGGTCAAATGATTGCCCCTTATAGCGGGTCTCAAAGTGGAGGTGGGGCCCCGTGGAACGTCCGGTTGAGCCGCAGTAGCCGATCACTTCGCCGGCTTTTACGATGTCGTCTGTGGCGACGATGTATTTGGTCATGTGGCCGTAATAGGTCTCCAAACCATTGGCATGGCGCAATACCACCACATTGCCGTAACCTCCCGTGTATTTGGTGGGCAGGGCGACACGCACAATGCCGTCGAAAGCGGCATAAATAGGCTCTCCAAAGGGGATGCCCAAATCAACACCCTGATGCTTGTGTCCTTTCCTTAATTTATAGGTGGAAACCATGCGCCCGTAGCCTGGAATATGCCATCCATGGACCGAATCACATAGGGTGAGATCCAACTCCTCGGGCAAGTCTTGTACGTTGATGTCGTAATAAGCGTGGACCTGGTCGGTCATCCAATGGTCATTGCTGATGAAGTCGGGGAGGTCGGGCTTCGGAATCTCGTAATAAATCCAAGAACCGTTGTCAAACAAGATGACTTTTAGGTACTTGTCGTTAGTGTTCAGCGTATCGAAAGGCATCGGGATGCTGCCGCTACTTTCGTTATCCTCCTGGCCTTCGTCGAAGAGCTCTTCTTCATCTTCAACGTCAGCTTCATAAATATATATGGTGTCGTGAACGATGACTGTGGGTCTGGTGAAAATGCGCTGAAACCAGTTTTTCTTCTCCACGGTATCCTGCTGATGGTCCTGTGCAAAGACAGCGGTAGCGGCCAATAACATCAGAAATAGAAAGGATGCTTTTTTCATCAAAATTTGGGTTTAAACGGCAAAGATACACAAAAAAACCAATTAATCCTCGGAAATTTCGCTTAAGGTCTTCCGATAGGTGGAGAAAACGTTGGCTCTGGAAACGTAGCCTAGATATTTGCCGTTCTCGATAACAGGGATGTTGTATTTTCCTGAGACTTGGAACTTTTTAACGACTGTTTCCATGGGGTCTTCGGGTTGGATGATGTATTCCGGGAGGACCGTGAACTCCTCGATGGGATGACTGTAAAGGGTCTGGTCGAACATCACGCTGCGGATGTCGTCGAATAAGACATGGCCACAGAAGGTGCCGTCTTTGTCGACCACAGGGAAGATGTTGCGTCGCGAGTTGGAGATGACTGGAATCAGGTCGCCCAAAGTGGAGCCTCGCCTGACCTTGCTGAAGTTGTTCTCAATCAAGCCGTTGATAGTCATCATGTTAAGGATGCTGACGTCCTTGTTGTGTGTTACCTCCACACCATGCTCGGCAACGGAGTTCGTATATACCGAGTGCTTGAAAAAGATTCGGTTGACAAAGTAGGAGAGGGCGGAGACAACCATCAGGGGCACGATGAGCGAGTAGCCGTTGGTGATTTCGGCGATGAGGAAAATGCCCGTCAAAGGGGCGTGAAGCATGCCAGCAATCAAACCGCTCATCCCCACCAAGGCGAATTTGGCAGGATCCAAGTCGCCGATGCCTATATAGTTGATAGTCAGCGCGAAAAACAATCCCGAGAAGGCACCTATAAACAAGGCCGGAGCGAAAGTGCCGCCTACGCCCCCTGCGCCAAAGGTCAGGGCTGTAGCGAAGGCTTTCAACAGGATGATGGCTGCCAGTAAAATCAAAATGGTCCATCCGTGTTGCTCCAACCCTGCGATGAGGGGATTGCCGTAAATGGGGCTGTAGTCGCCGCGTAAGGCCGAGTTGATGGCATCGTAGCCCTCGCCGTAAAGCGCTGGAAACAGGAAAATCAAGATGCCCAGTAAGGTGGCTCCGATAATAAAACGTTTCCATGGTGAACCCATGTTTTTGAAACGCTTCTCAACACTAAAGGTTACCTTAAGGAAATACGCAGAAATTAACCCTACAAAAACGCCTAATCCAATATAATATAAAGCATTAGCGGGAATAAAACCTTCTGAAATCAAGGCGTTGTATTCGACGGCCTGTCCCAGGAAGAAATACGAGGTCAAAATGGCAGTGAACGAGGAGCAAATGATGGGGATGAGCGAGCCTAACGAGAGGTCGATCATCAACACCTCCAGGGCAAAGAAGATACCTGTCATTGGGGCCTGGAAGATGGAAGCCAAAGCGGCTGCACCACCCATGCCGATGAGCATGATAACTTGTTTGTATTCGAGCTTCAGCCAACGGGCCAGGTTGGCGCCGATGCTGGCACCCGTCGACACCGAAGGACCTTCCAATCCCACCGAGCCGCCAAAGCCCACCGTCAAAGCACTGGCAATGATGGTCGACCACATGCTGTGTTGGCTGACCTCGCCTTTTTTCTTTTTGATGGCATATAGGATCCCTGGGATGCCGTGCCCAATCTCTTTGCGGAGGATGAACTTGCAAAAGCAGAGGGTGAGCAGGATGCCGATGGCAGGAAAAATGAAATATAAAATGTCAGAATGCTCAAAATGAATACTCAACACCAAATCGCGAATACCGTGAGCCGACTTCTTGATGAGGATGGCCGCCAGTCCGCCCAGAAAACCCGTGGGAACACTAAGCAACAGCATGAACTGCTGGTTGGTGAGGTGTGCGGTGCGCCACTCGTTGAAATGCTCCATCCACGCGCTGAACTTCTGCTTTGTCACGGCTCATTTGTTTTTCTGGCGGCTAAAATATAAAAACTTTTCCTATCTTCGCATCATAAATTCTCCGAATATGAAAATTGTCAGTTACAACGTCAATGGCATCCGCGCCGCCATCGGCAAGGGCCTGCTGGATTGGATTAAAGTGTATCAACCCGATGTGCTCTGCTTTCAGGAACTGAAGGCCACCCCCGACCAAATACCTTTAATTGATTTTGAAGCCATGGGCTACCATCACTATTGGTTTCCTGCCCAGAAAAAAGGCTATAGCGGCGTCGGCCTCATCACCAAGGCCCAGCCCGACAATGTGGTTTACGGGATGGACAACCCACTTTACGACAGTGAGGGACGCTTTCTCCGTGCCGACTTCGGCGACCTCTCGGTGGTCAGTGTGTATCACCCCTCAGGCACCACTGGCGACGAACGCCAAGCCTTCAAAATGGTGTGGCTCGACTTTTTCCGCCAATACGTCAATAAACTCAGAAAAGAACGCCCTCGTCTGGTGCTTTCGGGCGATTACAACATCTGCCACGAGGACATCGACATCAACAACCCTAGAAAACACGACACCTCATCAGGTTTCCTACCCGAAGAACGCCAGTGGATGACCGACTTTCTCAGCGATGGCTATATTGACAGCTTCCGCCATCTGGTAAAGGAGCCCAACCGTTACAGCTGGTGGAGTTTCCGCGCTGGCGCCCGAGCCAAGAACCTCGGCTGGCGCATCGACTATCACATGGTGACCGAAAACTTAAAGGAGAACATCAACGCCGTTGACATTCTCCCTGATGTGAAACATTCGGACCACTGCCCGATTGTACTTGATTTATTGTAAAAATAGTTTATTTTTGCAAAAATAAATATGACTGAGCGCATTACATTAAAATCACTGTTTGACTCGAAAAAAGAGGAACTGAAGGAACGGCTGGCTGGATTGAGCCTTTCACAAAACACATCGGAAATCCGCAAATTGGTGTCGGATTATCTGAACGAGATGTTTGAGTCGGAAGGCGAGTTTCGTCAAAGCCTTACCCAGTCGGAAGATTATATGGTGCAGGCGGCCATGTCGTTACTCAACGCCCAACAGGAGATGTGCAGTCTTGAAGAGGAGACGGTTCTTTCAGAGGAGGAAAAGAAAAGTATTGTCGACACCGAGTTGAACGCAAAAGAAGCCATGTTGGGATCGGCCGGTGGAGCTCTTGTGGGCAAACTCCTGCTTGGCGGATGGGCCGCCGTTTTCGGTGCCATTGCTGGTACCGCCGTCATGGTTTATCTAGCCAATCGGAAAGAGTCTAAAAAAGAGACCAAAGGGTCTGCCAAAGGAGATCCCATCGAGGTCGATAGGTTTATTAACGTCATCTCCAGTATCTGTGAAAGCATCGATCGATTGTTGGCTACTTTTAGGGCTCAGATCAATGCTGTGGTCAATAAATATGAAAGCAGGGAGGT
>JAILBC010000167.1 GCA_024681295.1 Bacteroidales bacterium | reverse complement strand
GTGATGGCTGGCATCGCCGCGGCGGTGTATGTGAGCCTGTTCTTCGTGGATGCTGGCTACGGCAAGTTCTACAATAAGAAATGGGGTCCAGCGGTCAACAACAAGCTGGGTTGGGTGCTGATGGAAGCCCCAGTCTTCATCGCCATGCTGGTGCTGTGGCTCTGCTCTGACAGGCGTGGCGACATGGTGCGACTGGCTTTTCTATTCTTGTTCGAGTTGCATTACTTCCAGCGTTCCTTCGTGTTTCCTTTCCGTCTGCGCGGCAAGAGCGTGATGCCGCTCTCCATCATTCTGATGGGGGTAACCTTCAACGTGCTGAACGCCTTGATGCAGGGCGGATGGATCTTCTATATCTCGCCTAACGACTATTATGGTGCAGATTGGCTGACCACCCCGAAGTTCATTGCAGGTTTCGTGGTCTTCATCATCGGGATGTATATCAACATTCAGTCGGACGATATTATCCGTAACCTTCGCAAGGAGGGCGATTCGAAGCATTATCTCCCCAAGGAGGGCATGTTCCGTTATGTCACCTCAGCCAATTACTTTGGCGAGTTGCTGGAGTGGATTGGCTTCGCTATCCTCACAGGGTCATGGGCTGGTGCGGTTTTCGCCTGGTGGACCTTCGCCAACCTGGCGCCTCGTGCCCATCGCATTTACGATGCCTATAAGAAGGAGTTCGGCAAGGAACTCGACACCAAGAAAACCAAACGTTTCATTCCTTTTATCTGGTAACCTATGGAATCCAAGATATTCACCCCTTGTCAGATTGGCCCTGTTACCCTACGCAATAGGGTGATACGATCGGCCGCGTTCGAGAACATGGCCTATGGCAACCGGCCTTCGCAGGATTTGTTCGACTACCATGTTGCAGTATCTAAAGGTGGCGTGGGCATGACCACGGTGGCCTACGCTGCAGTAAGCCAGTCGGGCCTCTCGTTCGACGGACAGCTGTGGATGCGTGAGGAGATCGTGCCAGAACTCCGTAAATTGACCGACGCCATCCATGCCGAAGGTGCCAAGGCTTCCATCCAGTTGGGACACTGTGGCAACATGACACACCGTGCCACCTGCGGTTGTATGCCAGTGGGCGCCTCCAGAGGCTTCAACCTTTATTCGCCGACTTTCGTCCGCAAGCTCCGCAAGGAGGAAATCTATGACTTGGTGAAGGACTTTGGCCATGCCGTGAACTTGGCTCGTGAGGCAGGCTTCGACTGCGTGGAGATCCATGCCGGTCACGGCTATCTGATCAGCCAGTTTCTGTCGCCTTATACCAACCATCGTCACGACGAGTTTGGCGGAAGTCTCGACAACCGGATGCGTTTTATGCGATTGGTCATTGAGGAGGTGATGCGTCAGGCCAAGGATGACCTAGGCGTGGTGGTCAAGGTAAATATGCATGACGGCTTCCGTCGTGGCATGCAGCAGGAAGAATGCCTCAAGGTGGCCCAAGAACTGGAACGGCTCGGTGTACACGCTCTGGTATTGACTGCCGGTTTCGTGAGTAAAGCCCCGATGGAGGTGATGCGCGGAGCCATGCCTTTGAAGACCATGGCCTATTACATGGACACCAAGAAGTTCTGGTGGCTCAAGGCGGGACTTGCCATTGCTGGCCGGCTGATGGTGCCCACTGTGCCCTATAGCGAGGGTTATTTCCTCGATGATGCCAAGGTGTTTCGGGCCAATTTGAAGTTGCCACTGATTTATGTGGGCGGCCTGATCTCGAAAGAAAAAATGGAGGAGGTGCTCAACGCTGGTTTTGTGGGCCTGCAGATGGCGCGCGCCTTGGTGCACGACACAGATTTCGTGAACAAATTGCAACATGGCGAACTTTCCCGTAGCGGTTGCAAGCATTCTAATTACTGTATCGGCAGGATGTACACTTTGGAGATGAAATGTCATCATTGCGTAGATCATCTACCGGCGAAGCTCCAAAAAGAGATTGACGAGGCGGAGGCGAATTTGTAAGATTAGCCTTGTCCTGTCATCTTTAGAATCCAGGGAATGTATTTGATCACTTCCTCGTCAAGATGTATCACGCCGTCGAGTTCATCATACGGCCGGATGTCGTGATGAATGAATAGTTTCTTGTTTCCTTTGGCGGCTTGGCCTTTCAGCTCGCTGTGTACATATTTGTCTTCTGTGTCCTTAGGCTTCCTGAATCCCATCAAAAGCTTCTCCACGTTCCAGCGGTTGTGCTCCACATGGGCCAGTGCGGCAATCTCTTTTTCTGTCACAGGGTCAGTGTCGTGGCTGGTGTCGTCGAGTTGCAGCCCACGCATGGCGCGCAGCGAAGCCAATTTGAATTGGAAGCCGTTGGTGCAGTAGAGGTTTGACCATTGTAAGGCCACGGTGAGTTTTTTCCATTCTTCGTCAGCCTTCGCCCAGATTTGTTCAACAGGTAGAGCTTCGAGAGTCTTTAGGTCTGTGAACCGGTTCTGGCTGTAATCGGCAGTGGAGTAGAGGTAGTTGAGGAGTTTGCCTTGTCTGACGGCGATGTCGTTGTTGTTGAAGGCGGTTTCGTTCATGCCGAAGGGATATAGGTGTGCGTAGCGTCCCTGACGGTCTTTGGTGACGAGCTTCCCGTCCACGATATGGCTGTATTGGAACGGCTTAGAGTCGGTGTTGCGCAGGTTGGTGACGAAGTTGTCGGACTGGTTCTGGCGGAGGAACACGGGAATTTCGTTGTCATAGACGTCTTCGGGCATGTTCATGCTCATCATGAAGTTCTTCTTCTGGTCGGCCATGGTGAGGAAGATGGAGAGGTAGCGGTCGTGGCGGTTGATCCACTTGCTGATTTCGTGCTGTACCTTGGACGCAAAGATGTCGCCTTTGATGAACTCAAACTCCACGTCGAGGAAGTCGTGACTTTGGATTTCTGGCGAGAGGGCGTCGGTCATGGGCTTTTCTTCAACGTCATTAGGAGCGTTGGTGCTGAGGTCCTTATAGTAATAGGATTGCACCTCAAAGAAGTGCCGGTTGCGAGTGATAAACTCGGGCATCTCTTTGTCGACGACCACGTCGATAAAGGTGATGCGGGTCTTGGGTCGCTTGGTTTTCTCGTCGAAGTTGGGGAAGTGCATCAGGTGGGCGGCTTCCATGGCGAAGGCCACGGAGAGGTTGGTGACGCCCACGAAGACGAGGTGAACGAAACGGCTGTCGTCAGGGGTGATGCCACCTCCGCAAATGGAAGGGTAGCGCAAAGGCTCCTCGGGGTGGCGTTTCTCAATGTATTGTCGGGTGATGAGCACGCGGTTGGCCCAGCCGGAGTAAAAGTTGTAAGGGATGAACTCGATGTCGAGGTCGCCGACGTGTTGGAAGATGTCGGAAGTCTTAAAGGCGGCGTAGGTGTCGATGTCTTCGAAGACGCAGGTGATGCGTTTGGGTTTGAGGCCCGAGGTCACATCATTTTTCAGGTAGTCGCAAATGCTGTCGATGCATTCCACATTCATGGCGTCGTGCACGGGGAGGGACCGATTGCCCACGATGAAGACCTCTTCAGAAGTCTCGAGATGGATGTCGGGGTAAAACTCCTTGGAGGTACGCAGCCCATAATGGACGAGGATATGTTTCAGTTGCTTTTCGCCGAATGACTTGCTGAGTTTGTTGCGGATGGTACGGGCCTCGACGGCGGTCATGAGAAGCACGTAGGCTTCTGGGTCTTTGGCGAAGATGCTATGGATGACGGAGGCTGCCATGTCGTCGTAGCCCATGATGATGTAATGGCCTGACTTCAGATAGGAGATGAGGCCGTTCTCATGATCCTCGATCCTTTGAGCGATGATGTTGGTCAGCACCGAGATAAGCATGCCGGTGAAGAGGATGATGCCGAACACGTAGGTGAGGCAACTCACGATGAGCATGTAGGGATGTATCTCCGTGTTGCATTTATACACGTCGTTGAATGAGTTGCCGTCGATGAGCAGGTAAAGTGGAAGTACCCATTTATTGATGCCCAACTCTTTGCTATAGTTCTCCCATTCGACTCCTGAGAAGCTCAGGAAGAGGAGGGAGAGACCGAACGACAAGAGCATGAGGAGCCCGAGCAAGAGGATCTGTTTTCCGATGCTCTTTGACAGCGCTCGGTCGAAATAAAGTAGAAAATGTCGTGTTCTCTTTTTCATATCTATTGTATTTTTTATTCATTAAAACTATTTACCAATTCCAGGATTCCTTTTACGGCTTCGTCGTATTCATGGCAGCGGTAGAGATGGGTGTGTTCGTTGGTAAGTTGGCTGAATAGGATAGGGTACCAGCAGGGGGTGTGCAGAGCGCTCTCGATCTCGTCATCATCGCCTTTCTGGATGTAGAACAAATGGAGGTTCTTGCCAAGCATGGCGGCTTGCATCAACTCGGTGACGGAGCCAGGGCAGGAGGCGCTGTCGAAGAGGAAGATGGCGTCGGTGCAGCGCTCGATCATCTCTTTCTCCTTGAGGATGATTTGCTCGCCGCTGAGTTTGTCGGTGGTGAAGAAGTATGGACCCACGTAGGCCACCTGAGGGCTGAGCATGGTGTCGCCTTCACTAAAATCGGCGAAAAGCAGGGCGGGGTCCTTGAGCAAGATGGAACGGTAGTCCTTTGGGATCATGTCGAGGCAGTCATCCCTTCTCCGATCGAAGCGGAAGGCGCCGCCGCAAAAAATATTGTGCTTGATTTCGGTGGTCATGTCTCCGTTTCAGTGTTTTTCAATCTTATCCAATATTCCTTCTGCGAACAATATGGTGCTATCGTCGATGAGTTGTTTGCAATCCCAAACGGTCTTGTGCATCAAGGCGTGATGGAAATCGATGACGTCTTCATTGTTTGTTCGCCTGATTCGTTCCCCTGGAGTTCTTTGTTTGGCTTTTTTGTATTTTTTCATCAACGAAGCCATGCTCTCTTGAGGACAAGGACTGTATTGAAATCTGAAATGTGCGGCCTCTTGGAGTTCTTTTTTTGCTTCTTGGCAGGCCGACGAAAGGGTGTCGGCGTCAATATTGGGGAAAGATTGATTGATGCTGTTTTGGATGCTATCCACAAGATGGCTTTCAAACTGTTCGTTTAACTGTTGTCCGATTAATGCCTTGAAGTCGTTCATTATCTTGTCAGTGAGTTCGGGGCTTAGTTCTTCTGGCAATACTTCTTCCCATGCTGGGATTTTCTCGAAATAGTCGATGTCAATGTCATACAATTTATGTTTCAGCAGGGCGTAGGGGGAAGTGTCGTCGCCAATTGTTTCTTGGTAGATGGTGCCGAAGAGGAGTCTGGAGAGGGGTTCTTTCATGGCGTGTATATATTTGTATCAGATGATGTCTTGAAGATGTTCTACAATCAAAGTGTCATAGTCTCGGTCGTTTTTGATCATTTCGCTGTAAGGCTCGATGCAGTAGTGCTTGTATTGTTTCCTTAAGCCTTTGAGTTCTTTCAGTCCCTGAGCGTCATATTGCATTTTTCTTTCTGATTGGGGCAGGGCTTCAAAACCCATGAGCAGTTTTTCCACATTCCATCGGTTGTGCTCAGTGATGGCGAGTAGTTTGGTTTCTTCTTCGGTAAGTGGAAGGTGATTGCCTACA
Organism: Bacteroidales bacterium; assembly: GCA_024681295.1. GTDB lineage: Bacteria > Bacteroidota > Bacteroidia > Bacteroidales > F082 > Limimorpha. The sequence goes on along the minus strand of JAILBC010000167.1, from coordinate 21,654 downwards.
CTGCGAAGTTTTACTCCAATATGGGATGCGGAATAGATGCTGGACATTTGGTCGGCATACCTGATATTTCTCCACAAGTCATCCAGTTCGTCTTGGTTGGACGTCATGAAGGCATAATTCATACCTCGGCTGTAAATGTAATTGATACGTTTGCCTTCGTTGATGAGATTGCCAATGCCAGGATCGAAACTCTCTCTGACGCTCCCAAACGGGAAGATGTTTTTCAGCATGGGTATCTCGTTGTTGGCAGTCTTGAGCATCTCTTCGCTTTCGGGTTGGAAAACAAGGATTGGGATCGTGTTCTCGAAATCAATCTCGCCGTTTTTATACTTGATGTCATGGAATTCGTAAGGAAGATACAATGCGGCAGCGATGTTCCTTTCGGCTTCACGTAGGCAAAAGGCCAATGTGAGATAAGTCTCTCCCTTCATGTTTTTTTCGTAATACCTCTGCAGTAGCGAACGGATCTTTTGGTCTGCGATGCTTCCGTCAACAAACTCCCATTCAATATCCAGGAAATCGCCGACTTTTTCCATGGTCGATTTGTTGTCCCATGGTTTTGCGTCTTCATCGGAAACCCAGTCTTTGCCGTAAACCGAGCATTTGGAGATGCTGAACAAGCTATTGAGGTGTGCAGTCAGATAGGCCATCTCCTCTTGAATGTTCGGGGCAATCAAAGTGATTTTTGTGCGTCGTTCCTTGTTTTCTCCAAAGTTGCCTTTTTCGTCTACAGTCACAAAATTTGGGAAATGGCAGAGATGTGCGGCTGTAGTGGACAGGGCATACGATACGGCGGTCATCCCGTAAAGCACAAAATGAACGGTACGCTTGCTATTTTTGTCGATGCCGTTGCGATCCAAAGCAGGGATGTAGTTTTGGCTATTCCCGTTTTGGACCAATAGGCGTTGAGCGACTGACTCCAAGCGGTTGACAATGGTGGTGTCGAGGCAAGAGTTCATTCCACCCTCGTTGTGGCGGAAAATGAAAACTGAACCGGCGCGATTTAACATTAGGAAGCAGGGAATGTTTTTCCTATGGGCACAAAGCTTTTTGGCCAGGTTCCAGCAAGCAATGCTGGTTGAATCGTGGTCCGAATCCGAAGGTTTCTCGCCGATAATGTAAATCCGTGACGCTTTTTCGATATACACGCTCCTTAATGAGTCTTCGTCGTCCCTGACTCCTTGGAGTATGGTGATTTTCAGTCGCTTTATATGTGTTTTCGACAACAATTCATTGATCAATATGCGAATTCTATCAGGGTTGTTGGTGGTCAGAACCACGAAGTGTTGTTTTCTGTATTCTTTGTTCTTGGATAACTCCTCAAACATGGGGATAAGCATCTTGCTGCCTCCCAAGAACAGGATATGGTTGTTGAAGTAATAGCGCACGGTACCTTCACGGTAGGCTTCCTGGCGGTTGCCCAACCAGTTGCCTACGAAGGTGATGGTCACACCGCTGAAGAATACGGCGCCCAATAAGAAAGCAAAGGCTTGCCACCATTTTGGGAAGTTGTTGGAGCCTTCGTCGGGCGGCAAGTCGCTTGCGCCAAAGGTAAGACCTATGGCATGGATGGCTTCAGGAGAGAAATCGTACCCGATAGGCAAACGTCTGGCAATAACACCACCGATTCCTATAAAAAGCATGACCAAGACGGCCAATCCAGTGATGAAAGCAATCTGCCAGCCAATCTTTTTGTTGTTTCCAAAGACCCGGTCAAAATGCCAGAAGAACGGACTTAATAGTTTCTTGAGCATGGGTTGAGGGGATGGAAGTTAGGATTTGGTCTTTACAGCATCTTCCAGCAATTTGCCGTAGGCGTCAATGATCTTGGTTTGCCATTTCTTGTTCTCCTGCAATGTCTCGTTGATAGAGTTGCTGAGTGACTGGTAAGATTTATAGAAGATGAAAGAGAGTACTCCAATTGAGGTTACTGCGATGATGAGGTCAATCCATGTCGTTGGCTTGGAACAAAACAGCAATTTGGCTATTATTCCAAGAAGAAATAATCCCAAAATACAACATATACATTTCATCAAAAAAAAGCACGGGCGTATTGCATCCAGGTTTCCTTTTAATTGTCGGGTTAACTCTAAAAGTTTATCATTTGTTTGTTTTTTCTGATCCGTTTGATTGTCTACTGTGTCTGGCATAATATTAGGGTTTAAAATGTTTATTTTTTTTCAATATCCCATCCTAGTTTTATGATGGTTTTCAAAGTTTCAACGGCGGTGTGGCGGTCGTAGTCTTTCTCGTTTTCGGGGAGTGCGTCGTATTCCACGAGGCAGGGGTGATGTTTAAGGAGGTCGTCGCGTTTGGGACCGTAGGTCCATCCTTCGTTGATGCGACCTTGTGCCCAGTTTTCGTGGACATTGCGTGCCAGTTGCTCAACGAGTTGTTTCAACTCATCGGGGAGTTCCACTTCAGAAGTGTCGATGGGGTGGGGGATGTAGTCAGAATGGGTCATTTTTATAGCTATTTCGATTTGTCTAAAGCGTCTTTTGCCCACTGCATTTGGTTTCGGGCGTTGTCACGGGCGTCGTTGGCGTACTTGGCTTGAGTGATGGCTTTATCAGCGGCGTCGCGTGCCCATTTCACGTTGTCAGCGGCACGGTCATAGTTCTTGTTACGAGCATAGTATTCCGCGTCACGAAGGTAACTATCTGCCTTTTTGTTATAGTATTCCGCCTCATGGTCATAGCTCTCAGCCTTTTTCAGGTAACGCTGAGCCTCGGCTATGTAGTCCATGGCTTTCTTGGCATAGTAATCGCTCTGCGCTGAGGCGAGAATGCTTACCGTGCAAAAAGCGATGAGGAGTAAGATTCGTTTCATAGCACTTTCATTCCTGTTGATTAGGCAAAGGTACTGAAACAATTCGAATTGTCAAATACTTTTTTTGTGTTCAATGTTCTGTGTTTGCGTTATCTTTTTTAATCTTGTTCCAAAACTTCTTTCTGCTTTTGTATCATTTCTTCGTATGTTTTTTGCAAATAGTCCGACAAATCATTATGAATCATTAATCTCAACTCATTATTGTTTAAGTAGTCCTGCCAATATTGCTTTTCTTCGTTAATTCGGTCATGCATCTGTTGGACTCCGTCACTTATTGTTTCCACTGTTTTGGAATAGACATAGATAGTTGGATGTTTATACGCCTTGAACGAGTCCATCGCTAGGTCAAACTCTCTCCGAGTTATACCACCAACATCTCCATTGAGAACGAAAACAGCCACATCAGCAAATCTTTGAATGAACTCATCATATTCGACTTGTTGTCCTCCTAATGTAAACTTGTTCTCAAAATTTTGATAAGAAACGCCATACGAAAAGATGTTTCTTGAGGACCATTTCGTTTGCAATTGGCTGATAACATTACTGAATATATCACGTTCCGTTTGTAAAGCTTTTGATCCAGCAATAAAGAAGTATAATTCTTTCCTAAATAAAGTACTGGCTAAATTAGCTATGCTCATCTCATCTTGTAAAAGTTGATCGGTCACAGTTCTCATTAGGTCTTCTGCTTTTTGAGCTTCTATTTCTTGAAACTGTATATAGTCAGCCTTACGCTTCTTCAAGCCAATTTGAATAGGCAAGAATTTCATCCTTGGGCTTTGTTGCTCATAAATATCCAATGTGTTTTTTGGAAATGAACATAAACCTTCCAAAGCACCATAAAACAACATGTTGGATTCATGTTGAAAACACATTAACCGTTTTTCACCGAAAGCCCATGCTGATGAAACTTTGGTTTTTTGATCAAGTACATTGGAAAAGAACCTGAAGTTATCTAATAGCTCTTCGTATGAAGATTTGGCAATATCAATTCCAGCTTGAATCTCTTGGTGATTGAGTTTGTGACGGGCTAAAACGATGGATTTCAAAACGGATGGTTTGTAACTAAGATGAACAAAAGTATTGGATAATTCAGTTGCCTCTTTCTTGTAAAAATGTAATTCGTCTTTTACGGCTTTGATGTCATAAAAACCAACTGTTTCATTTGAGGCCAATTTGAGTCCGTATTTCCGCCATGCCTTGAGAATGTCATTGTTAATCCCGCATAGTTGGTTGATGAATACTAGCGAGTTGCAGAAAATGGTGCAAACTTCTCTGCAAACTATTCGCTCGTAAACTACATAACAAATAATGAAAAAAAATAGGGGTACAAGGATGGTTAAAATGATAGTCATTATAGCAATTGATTCTTATTTTGTTTGACTAACTTTATAATAAGTTCGTGTCTTTCCCTTATCGGAGTCATTGCCGTTATCAATAATCCTTATAGAGAATGAAGAATCGGACAATTTTGTAATTTCTCCTGAAAGAACACTATTGATAACTTTGTCTTGATCATACTCTTCCCAATAGATTGTGTCCTCCCTAATAGAAAATCGACAATTTGTCAGTGCTCTATCTTTTTCATTCTTGTTCTCATCAAACCATTTATACAAGCAAAGCGGCATAATGTCATTAACTTCTATCACAAGTGAAGAATCAGCCAAGGCCCACGTGCCAACAAGCCTTTCATGTATCTGATCGGTCGCAACTGAATCCGCTACCGAAGTATAAAAATCCGTTTTATAATGAATGTCCAGTTCTTTTGCAGCTTGACGAATCATATCCTTATCGCCTACATCAAGCCAATGAAACGCTGAAAAATCATCTGCAATAACACTCTTTATAAATTTATTTTGTTTTTCAACAGCTCCTTGTTCCCATTCTGAGGTAATACCCATATTCATAGACTGCTTATAATAACGCAACGCCTCATTAATATTCCCCTTCATAAGCTGAATGTGTCCATAGTTCATTACTAATGCAACATCATTCTCAATATCTTCTTCGTTGTCTTTTATCAAAGAATACAATTGTTCCGCCAAGTCAAACCGACCTAGTTTTTCAGCAATCCAAATTAAATCATGGGTAGACGCATATGATTGAGCAAGGTATTTAGAACTTCCATCAGTTTCAGGCTCTTCCAAATATGACACCAAATAAGCCTCAGCCAATTCATACCATCCAGACTTCATCCAACATTTTATTTTTAATATTTCATGATCCCACCACCGGAAAGGATAGAGATACTTTTGAGCCTCAATAGGTTTATAAAGATTATATAAACATACCGCTACTTGTCCCTCTCTTCGGTCGGGGATGGTATCACTGATTTCGTCTGCAAAACGATCTGCAAGATATTGAAGCCGCATCGTGTTTAAGTACTTTCTGTCACTCCAAGATAGTCTCCCTTGAATATTGTTTAGTCCTTCAAATAGTTCATCGGCAACTTCAAGTGTGCTTTCATATTTCTCGATAGCCTCGTCCTTTTCTTCAACTTTTTCATTGATAATTAATACATAGATAAGCAAGACGAAAAGTGCCATTAAGGCAACAAAAGCCCAAATGATGTAGTCTTTAATTTTATAAAATCTGTCAGCAAAAAAGTAGGTCTTGAATATACCTTTGCTCCAAAGGTTTCGTCTTCTGTATTCAGTAACAACATTAATTCCAACAGCAATAAGAGGAACATACCAAAGCAAAGCCCACCAACCATAATTGTCAGGATCATTAATAACGTTTGAGACATCCTTCAAAGCCGAAATGAAATAAATGATAAAGCAAACTATTGTGAAGACAAACGTAAATTTTATAGTCTTGTATTTTGGCTTTCTGATAATTCTTAATACAATCGCATGAATAGAGATAAAAATAAGCGTAATCCAAAAGATAATCATGTCCCATGAGAAAGCCCCTTCTGTCAAGTCGTTAAGAATTTCTGACTCCATCATATAACCTTCTTGCTTGAGCCATGGAAGCGAAACAGCTCCTAAAAGACAAAAGAGGAATGCCATAAAGAAAAACAAATGCTTTGCAAGGCCCCTACCACTTTGCCGCTTCAAAGACTTTCCGAGGAAATCACATACCATACTGGAAGTTTTGTTCTCTCCATTAAACATAAAGTATTCTGCTTCAAGGAGCTGGGAACGTTCTTGAACCAAGTCTTTGTCTCGTCTGCCATTACCATCCCATACTCGGGCCAAGTTCTCATAATAGTTATTCTTCTTTATGAAATCTTTTTGCTTCTCAATCCAGCATTTGACAATATCCCATGAAGAGAACAACATTTCATGCACGATGGTAATTGTAGATTCGCCATTTGCATCTTTGCTTGTAACAAACAAATGGGCATCTGTGAGTTTTTTGATTAAATCCTTTTGCTGCTCAGTTTTTGCAATGTCTTTAATTAGGGAAGTTTTTCTAACATATTTATTTTCATCTTGCGACGAAACGGTAATTACAGCACCTAATAATTGCTCAAAACCAGCCTTTTCTTTTTCTGTAAGGGCTTCATAGCATTTATTGGCATATTTTGCGACAGCACCTTTTAGTCTCCCCATTTCTTCGTATGCAGCAAAAGTGAGTTTGTCTCCTGTTTTGCCATTGTATAATTCAGACAGTCCAAACTCAATAAGAGGCAGGTCTTTAAGTTCGTTTGCTTCTTGGATAATCTTTTTGCTCAATGAAATTCCATGGTCATTTACTTCCCATATTAGATTCGCTTTTTTTGCTGGGATTTCCACTATTTCTGCAATGTCGGTGGCCGAAACATTGGGTACGTCAACAACGTATGCCATGTTTTTCAATGCGCCAAATTCAGGGTATGCTGTGAACTTGCTATAGAAATCATTCCGCATGGAAACAATGAGCCATAGATGCGGCATTGAACAAAGTCCGTGAAGCAGTTGCAGCGTTTTTCCCTTCTCATCTTCAGTAATAAGGCCGTCGTTGAACAACTCCTCAAACTGGTCAAAGAAAAAAACAGTAATATTGTCATTTGAAGTATTGGTTAAAGCAAATCGAAGATACTTGAAATCATAATCTGTTGAAATTCCATTGGTCAAATCAACTGCAACAGGATTGTTCTCCATGTCCGGGAATGCTTCTAACAAGTTTTTGACAATGCCTTGATAGACATTTCCCCTAAACTCAGAAGGAATCATGGATCTCACCCTGTAGGTCTGTTTTTCGGTAGACATATTGTGCAGGTATGGAATCAGCCCTGCTTTTATTAACGATGACTTACCAGATCCACTTTCGCCAAGAATCAATAGTGGCTTTTGTGTGAACGTATCTGTTTGTTGAATCCAATGCTCTGCTATGTCATAAATGAGAGACTGTCTTCCGCAAAAAATGCTTGCTTCGGCTTCTTCATAACTTCTCAAACCAACGTATGGATTACCTTCCCATTCTTTTATATGAACATTTTCTCCAATTTGTTCATGGATGAGCCGTGTAAGATGTGTCCGTAGCCTTTCTTCAAAAGTCTGTTGTTTGTCGAATTGCCAATAGGCATAATTAGTCCCAGTATCTCTGTCCCTGAAATTCTCCTCAATAAAGTTTTGAAGCAGATTCTTTTGTTCTAATGCTTCTTGAATACCACTAAGGCTTAAGTTTGTATATTGGGGTTCTGCGTCTTTGACATAGACCATTATTTTAGGTCGTTTGGTTTGTTCCCAAAGAGCATACATCATGTCAAACTCATATTCTGTTCCCGATTGATATTCTGAACCATCTGGCTTTTTAAACGACTGGCCAAGTTTACTTCCAAGCCTTGACCATAGGATAAAAACGGCTATGTCTATAGGAGCCTTTTCCAAGAAATAATTGATGCCATCTTGAAAAGAAGCGGTTGCTTCGAGAGGCAAATCTTCCCACATGATAGTTTCCAATTCAACATATTGTGAATAGATTCTATTCAAGCCGGCAATTACTTTCTTGGCAATTAACCTTTCTTGTTGTACATCGCCAGGTGATGAGATGAATATTCTTAGTTTTTTCATGACTTGAAAATCACAGTTATTGCCCCCCTCCTCAGTGGCGGCAAAGGTTCGGTTATTAGAAAACGAAATCTTTAAAACTACTTGTTGAAAATTACGAAATCACGCCAGCACTCTCCTCATGGCTTTTACCAGAAGTTCTTCCATCACGGCGAGCTTTTCGTCGGCCATGATGACACTGATGATGTCCTGGATGATCTCTTCACGGTCAGCCTCGGTGGCGGCATAGTCGGCCTTGTTCTCAAGGATGCAGGACAAAACCTGGGCATCGTTCATCTTGTCGAAGAGCTTCTCTACCTTATTTACCGTGTCAAAGTCGGTCTTCTCAAGCATGACCTTCACTTCTTCTGATTGGATGTTACCGTCGATGTTGGCGGCGTAAAGCATAACTAATACCTTGAATTCTTGTTTGTTGAGCTTCATAGCGTATTCTCTTTGTTGGTTTAACAGCACAAATTTACTGATTTCTTCAAATAATTTTCTATTTTTGCATGTTTTTCTAAAAAAATACACAGAAAATGGATTTAAGTAAAGTAGTTTCAATAGCAGGCAAACCGGGGCTTTTCCTGATCAAGTCCCAAGCCATCGGAAGAATTATTGTGGAATCGCTCATCGACGGCAAATGCGTCCCCGCTTTTGCTCATGACAGAATGAGTTCTCTTGAGGAGATTTCCATCTTCTCCGTGGATGAAGACAAACCCCTCAAAGAAGTATTCAAAGGCATCCACGACAAAATGGGTGACAAGGTGGACTTCGACGCCAAGAAAGCCTCCAACGACCTGCTTCGCGCCAAGTTCCTTGAGGTCATGCCCGACTATGACCAAGATGCCGTTTATCCTTCCGATATGAAGAAGGTGTTCTTGTGGTACCAGATGCTGATGGACAAAGGCTTGCTCGACTTCACCGAAGAGCCTGCGACCCCTGAAACGCCTGAAAACACCGAGACACCTGAAAACGCCGAAGCATAACCATGAAACAGACCACCGACTTCAAGGTCCAAGACCGCAAGGACTATGGCGATGCCGTATTGCTGCGCCTTCGCTCTAAAAACCAGTTGTTGACCATCCTGCCAGGTCAGTTCGCCAACGTGCAGGTTGACGGCTCGTCGAAGACTTACTTGCGCCGTCCCATCTCCATCCATGACGTGGACGACGCCAACAACGAGCTTAGCCTTCTCATCCAGAAAGTGGGTGAGGGCACCAAACGTCTGGCTGAGCTGAAATACGGTGACAAGGTCAACCTGGTGTATCCCCTGGGTACTGGCTATACCATGCCTGCTCCCAATGATCGTGTACTTCTAGTCGGTGGAGGAATTGGTATTGCGCCGCTGTTTTATTTCGCCAAGATGCTGAACAAAAAGGGAGTCCGTCCCACCATGCTTCTCGGCGGAAAGAGCAAGGACACATTGCTCCGCCTGGCCGACTATGAGAAGCAGGGCGAGGTCTTTGTGACCACAGAGGACGGCTCGCTGGGTGAGAAAGGCTTTGTGACGGCCCACTCAATGTGGAAAGACCATGAGTTTGACAAGATCTATGTCTGCGGTCCCAAGCCCATGATGCAAGCCGTGGCGACCATCGCCAAAGAGAAGAAAATCTGGTGCGAGGTATCGCTCGAAAATCGGATGGCCTGTGGTATCGGTGCCTGCCTCTGCTGCGTGGAGGACACCGTCGATGGCAATGTGTGCGTGTGCAAAGAAGGTCCTGTGTTCAACATCGACAGACTGAAATGGTGAACACGACAATCGACCTGGGTCATGGCCTTGTGCTGCGTAACCCCGTGATGACGGCATCGGGCACCTTCGGCTATGGTGAGGAGTACACTGATTTTGTAGACTTGTCGCAACTCGGCGGAATCATCGTCAAAGGTACCACTCTCAATCCCCGGCAAGGCAATCCTTATCCCCGTATGGCTGAGACCGCTTCGGGAATGCTCAACTGTGTGGGACTGCAAAACAAAGGCGTTCAATATTTCATCGATACCATCTATCCTCGCATCAAGGACTTTGACACCAACGTCCTGCTGAACCTTTCCGGTTCTACTTTGGAAGATTATGTCAGAGGTGCTGAGATGATTGATGCGCTGGACAAGATACCAGCCATTGAGTTGAATGTTTCTTGCCCCAACGTGAAACAGGGCGGCATGGCTTTCGGCGTGACAACTGAGGGTATCACCCAAGTGGTTTCCGAAGTGCGTAAAGTATATCATAAGCACTTGATGGTGAAACTCTCACCCAATGTGACCAACATCGCCGAGATTGCCTTGGCTGCCGAAGCCGCTGGTGCCGACTCGCTATCTCTGATCAATACTTTGTTGGGTATGGCCATCGATGCGGAACGCCGCAAGCCAAGGCTCTCCATGGTTACCGGCGGTCTTTCGGGTGCTTGTGTGAAACCCGTTGCTTTGCGTATGGTATGGCAAGTAGCCAAGGTGGTGAAGATCCCTGTAGTGGGACTGGGCGGCATCAGCAACGCCACCGATGCCGTGGAGTTCATGCTCGCCGGTGCCTCAGCTATTCAGATTGGCACAGCTAACTTCATTGACCCCGCCATTTCAGTGAAGGTCGCTGAAGGTTTAAAGAACTACTGTGAGTGTCACGATTTCGAGAAAGCCACTGATTTAGTCGGTGCTTTAGAAACCTAAAATCGCTTTGCGTCATTGCGAGCGAAGCGAAGCAATCCAACCTGAATTATACAAAGTTTACCTCGGGACTAATTAGTATCCCGAACTTTTCCTCCACCGATTTCTGAATCTGTTTGGCTAGATAGACGATGTCCTCACCTTTGCCGTTGCCAAAATGTACTAGCACCAGAGCCTGCTTTTCATAGACCCCCACATGTTCGTCGTGCCAACCTTTCCATCCAGCTTTCTCAATCAACCATCCTGCCGGGACTTTCACTTTGCCGTCTGGCTCGTCGTAATGAGGAATGTCGGGATACTGTTGTTGCAAGACCTCAAATTGTGCTGCTTTAATAACGGGATTCTTGAAGAAACTGCCTGCATTGCCTGTGACCTTCGGGTCGGGAAGCTTGGCGTCGCGGATGGCACAGATGGCATCGTGAAGTTGTTGCAAAGAAGGATTATCCATGCCGTGTTCACTCAGATATGAACGGATGTTGCCATAGTCCAACCTCAACTCGCCATGCTTAGAGAGTTGAAATTCAACAGAAGTGATGACATACTGTCCCTTTAGCATTCCTTTGAAGATGCTACTACGGTAGCCAAAGACACATTCTTTATTGTCAAAAGTACGTTTACGCCCAGTCTCCAAGTTGACCGCCTCGCATTTCAGGAAGCTATCCTTGAGTTCCATACCGTAAGCCCCGATGTTCTGCACAGGCGCGGCACCTACCTTGCCGGGGATATGGGCAAGGTTCTCCACGCCGTAGAGGCCTTTCTCCACCATCTTGCGTACGAATTCAGGCCAATCCTCGCCGGCTTGAACGCGGACAACGACCTTTTCGCCATCATCAGCCACGGTCTTGATGCCTTTGTTGTTCATGTAAATGACGATGCCGTCAAAGAAATCATTGGTGAATAAAATGTTGTTTCCTCCGCTTAATACAAGGTGTTTCTCATGTTTATATTCAGGAGTACGGAAAAGTCTGTCCAGTTCTCTGGCATCGTTAATCTCGATGAAATGCTTGGCCATTACATGGAAGCCAAAGCTGTTATAAGCTTGAAGGTTGACTTGAGTTTTCATGGTGCAAAAATAAAAAATTATTACTTTTGCGATATGAAACGCGTCATTGTATCGGTCATCAACGACCTGGTCACTGACCAGAGGGTCAATAAGTCGTGCCTCACCCTGCAAAAGATGGGGTACGAGGTGTTGCTCGTTGGGCGCAAACAGCGCAAAAGTCCTCCGATGGATGAGCGGACGTACCAAACCAAACGCATGAAACTGCTCTTCGAGAAAGGGCCGTTGTTTTATGCCGAATACAATACCAGACTTTTTTTCTTCTTGCTGTTTCATAAGGCCAATCTTTTGCTTTCCAATGACCTCGATACGGCCTTGCCGAACTACTTCATCTCCAAACTGAAAGGCATCAAGATGATCTACGACAGTCATGAGTATTTCACCGAGACACCGGAATTGGTCGGTCGGCCACGGGTGCAGAAGGTCTGGAAACGCATCGAAGGTTTCGTGGTGTCGCGACTCAAGGAAATGATTACGGTGTGCGACTCCATCGCCGAGTTGTTTGAGCAAAAATACAAAGTGAAATGCCATGTAGTGCGCAACATCCCACCTAAGGCGGCGCTGCCTTCCAAAGGCGACAAGAAAGCTTTGAATCTGCCTGAGGACAAGCATCTGCTGGTGCTTCAGGGCTCGGGTATCAACATCCAACGCGGAGCGGAAGAGTTGGTGGAAGCCATGCAATACCTCGACGACTGCTTCTTAATGATCATCGGAGGTGGCGATGTGCTGCCCACACTGAAACAGATGACCCTTGATCTGCATATCGAGGATCGGGTGCGTTTCCTCCCAAGGATGCCCTACCAACAGATGATGGCTTACACGCAACTGGCCGAGCTGGGTTTTGTGCTTGACAAGGATACCAACCTCAACTACCGTTTCTGCCTGCCTAACAAACTTTTCGACTTTATCCAGGCAGGTGTGCCCATCGTGGCTTCACATCTTGTTGAAATTGAAAAAATCATTACAAAATACAATATCGGGCTGTTCATTCCCGACCATGACCCCAAATTGATTGCTGAAACCATCAAAACCGGGTTGAGCGATGCCTCCCGAAGAGCGGTTTGGCAGCATGGTCTGGCTCAAGCCGCTGATGACCTCTGCTGGGAGAATGAACAACAAACCCTGATTGAAATCTACAAACATTATGAATGACTCTGACTATCACCTACATGTCATCAGTTTCGATGTGCCTTATCCTGCCAACTACGGCGGGGTGATTGATGTGTTCTACCGGGTGAAAGCCCTCTCCGAAGCGGGCGTGAAGGTGCATCTGCATTGTTTTGAATATGGTAGGGGCAAGTCCGAGGTGCTCGACCGTTGCCATGAGGTGAAATACTACAAGCGTGATACTTCGTTTTGGAGGCAGTTCAGCCGTGTGCCGTACGTGGTGGCATCGCGCTGCTCTGAGGCTTTGTTTCAGAATCTGCTGAAGGACGATTATCCTATTCTCTGTGAAGGCCTGCATACCACGGCGGTGCTGGGCGATCCACGTTTCCAAAACCGAAAGATCTTTGTCCGTGCGCATAACGTGGAACACGATTACTACCGGCTGTTGGCTGAGTCGGAGCCGACCTTCTGGAGACGTTGGTTTTACCGCATGGAAGCCCGTAAATTGAAGCAGTATGAGCCTATCTTAAAATACGCCTCCTGCATCTTCGCCATCACCCAAGCCGACACGGATTATTTCAACACTCATTATGGCCATGCTGTGTTGGTACCAGGTTTCAGTGCGGTGAGCAAGGTGTGTTCGGAGACGGGGAGGGGCGACTATGTACTGTACCATGGTAACCTCTCGGTGGTAGAGAACAAGAAAGCGGCGGAATGGCTCGTCGAAAATGTGTTTTCCGAACTGGAGATTCCTTGCGTGGTCGCAGGTTTGAATCCTCCTGATGGCCTGAGAAAACTCTGCGAGCGTTACCCTCACATCTCGTTCAAAGCCAATCTGGGGGACGCTGAGATGATGGATCTGATTCGCAATGCCCAGGTCAATGTGATGGTGACCGACCAGCCAACGGGACTGAAGCTGAAACTGATGAATGCCTTGTATAACGGTCGTTTCTGTCTGGTCAACGACGATATGGTCCGTGGAACGGCGTTGGGCCAATTGTGTGTGGTGGTGGAGACGCCCGAACAATTCATCGCTGAGATTAAACGGCTGATGGATGAGGATTTCACCGCCGATGACATCGAGGAACGCGATGAGGCCTTAAAAGAACTATATCAGAACGATAAAAACGCCCAAATCATCCTTAATTCACTCCTAACTCCTAACTCCTAACTCCTCACTAAAATCACTCCACTTTAGCGCAAATCACCTTGTGATTCTCGCATTTGAGGATCCTTCCTGGGTATTTATGGATGAGTCCGTAATTGTGAGTGGCCATGAGGACGGCTGTGCCATTGTCGGCAATATGAAGCAGCACCTTCAGCACATCGAGGGTGGTCTCGGGGTCGAGGTTTCCGGTGGGCTCGTCGGCGAGGATAATATCGGGGTTGTTAAGCATGGCACGGGCGATGGCTACACTCTGACGTTCGCCGCCTGAGAGGTTGTAGGGCATGCTCTTGCGTTTGTCCTTCAGCCCCACGTTGTCAAGCACCTCGTCGATGCGTAGGCTGATTTGCTCTTCATCGTACCAACCTGTGGCTTTGAGCACAAACTCCAAGTTGGCCTCCACGTTGCGGTCGTCGAGCAGTTGGAAGTCTTGGAATACGATGCCCAGTTTCCTCCGAAGGAATGGAATCTCCTTGCGACTGATGTCGGTGAGGTCGAACCCGGCCACGTTGACGGTGCCTTCAGTGGAGGGGAGTTCCGCATAGAGGGTCTTCAGCAACGATGACTTGCCGCTGCCGGTCTTACCGATGAGGTAGACGAATTCGCCTGGGCCGATACTGAAGGTTACGTCAGAGAGCACGGCATTGTCGCGTTGGTAGATGGTTGCGTGTTCCAGTTCGATGATGGAGGAGTTGTTCATGGTCAGATGGTTTGATGCAAGGATAACACTTTGTCCATTATTTCAAGTGCGTCGCGGTCTTTCTCCCGCTCTTTTTGGTCGAGGTCGTGGTAGGGAATGATGAGGCGGTGGATTTGGTAGACCTCGTTCTTAATGCCTTCCTCAGCCAGATTCCGATACCCTGCAATGCTCCGTTCGGCGCACCAACGTAGATGTTCTGTCTGGTACAGAAGCTCTGGATTTTCTTCAAGGAGTGTGCGATAGGTTTGGTAGGTCTTGTAAATCTCCACCTGGTAACGATTGGCGAAGCGTTTGTCCTCATTAAGCGAGCTCCAGTGCGTTTCGGCGATCTTCCGCGCCTTTTCAACGTCGGTCTTGGCCAATTCGAAGAAATCGATCGACAGATTGAGTTCATACTTGCAGTGGTAGTAGGCACCGATGCACATGGCCATCTTATCGTCGAGTAACTGGTCGTCGACACCTTTGTCCAAAGTGCCGAAAATCTTCAGGTTGGTGTATTTGCCGTTTTCCTCGTCTAAAAGGTCGGCCAAGCCCTCTCTGATTTCCTGTCGCACCAGGACTTGTGTCGTTTTGTTGGGCACGATGGCCTTGTTGACGACATGGTAGAACGCCGTATCGGGGAGGCTTAATGCTGCCGATAGGCTGTCGTCGGAGTCGTAGAAGCAGATGGCCACGGTGAGCAGCACTTGGTTGTCGGTCACTTGGGCCTCAATCATCTGGCGGATCTCTTCGTCCTCTATGCGGTTGGGTTTGAATTCGACGTCGATATCCTTGATTTGGTCGAGATAAGGATATTGGGATTTGAATCTGGGCAACAGCATGGGAAGTCTTGGGTCGACGACGGTGATTTTGGTTTTGTTGGCACCAGTGTTTTCGTTGTAGTTGGGGTAGTGGCACAGCCGGAGGGCTTCAAGCAGCAATGCCGTTCCCATCTCGTCGAAGCCGGCGATGACGAGGTGGACGTGTTTCTGTGTCAGATGCGGCTTGCCTCCGTTGCTTGCCTCCACAAGTTTCCCTTGGTCCAGCGACTGGTAACAGTCGAGATGGTAGGTGCCCCAAAGCAGTCTCCCCCAGTTCTCGTAGAAATTGAACGGACGGAAAGAGACCACATCCCTCTCGCCGTCCCTAAAATAACTCTTGGGGATGGTGATTCTTTTGATGGTGGAGTAGGAGGTGGGCTTGTCAAACTGGATGTTGACGCGGAGCACGTCTTTGTGCTTGTCCTCTGCTCGTAGTTCTTTGACGGCCTTGGCGCATTCCAAGTTGATGGAGTCGCGGCTTCGCTCAAATTTCTCGCCTAGGATGTACACCTCAAGGGCCTTGTCGATATTGAGTCGCCGGAGGTGCGACGGGGCATTCATGTCACCCGAATAGATGATCACCCGTTCTTCGGTGTCTTGTAGCTGGTTTTGGATGCCGCGTCGGATCAGCTCGATGTTCTGGCTGGTGAGGATGACGTAATAGGCTGACTTGTCGGTCCCGGGCCGTTTCATGATGTTCCTGATGATGGGCACGCACATGTCGCCGTAGCCGATGATCAAGTAGTGGTCTTTGATGTTTTTATAGGTGTTGGCACCCCGTTTGAAACGCTCGGCGCGTGTGGCCATGTAGCGGTTGATGGTGGCGATGAGCAGTCCGTTGAAGACAATCATACCCAACAGCCAGAGCAAGGTGTTTTTGAGGATGAGGCTTTTCTTTAGGCTTTTGGGTGGCTCTTTGATGGCAATGTAACGCTGTGAGGCGGTATCGGCTTCGTCGGGCTCGTAACGGTACGACTCTTTGGCCTCCTGGGTGACACGTTGCGGGTTGATGAAGCCGATGAAGGTGTGCCTTACGCCATCGGTGGGAAACAGGCATAGGCCGAGGTCGAGCACCATGCTGAAGGTGAAAATGGCCAAGATAAGCTGTTTCGAGGGGCGATTGGCGAAGATCCTGTCAATCAGAAGCAAAGGGCACCTTAGGCGAATCAACTGCACTACGGTTATTACGATGGCGGCTCCGAAAAGAATCCATCTCCAGTAATAAGGACACACGTCTCGCAAGAAAGAAACGACTATGACCGAAAGGAAAAGCAGGCATATCAGCACCTGTAGCACCACTGACAAAGGGTGGCTTCTTGCGTTGTTGGTGAAGCGTTTTCTGTTCATCTGGAGCGAAGTTTAATTGTGCATGGGTTTCAAGAGGTCGTTCACGGTCTTCACGGGGTTAAAGGTCTCGATGGGAACCTCTACAAAGAGGGTGATCCAGTCGGCCATGGCGCCGTTCCACAGTCCGGGCAGTTCCAGTGCCTTCAGCTCGCGGCCGTCTTTCGATTTGCTGGAGACGAAGCCGGTGTTGGGATCCACATAGTCGGTGAGGTTGAAGGCTTCGCCTTTGTAATTCCAGCAGCCACATACCAAGTCGACGGGATTGAAGTGGGTGGAAGCCTTGAAGATGGCCTCTTGATCCTCTTTGCCGTGGTTGATTTGCGAGGACTCGATGATTTGGAGTGATATTTCATCGTCCATGTTTTTCACCCAGAAGGGCCCCCCTCCGGGCTCGCCTTCGTTCTTCACCATGCCACAAATGCGCATCGGGCGGTTCAGGCGCTCGTAGAGGAAGTCAATCTTTTCGTAGATGTCATATTGTTCCACAAACTCGGGGATGTCGATCATCAGCTGCTTCCGGGCAAAAGTGATCATCTCCCTGAGTTCTTCTTCGGTGGCATCGCCGTTATCGAGGATTTCGAGGTACTCGAAGGTTTGCTGTTGAAGTTTCAAGAGCAAACCCGCCAACACTTTCTTATAGGTGACCGTGGTCTCCAAGCGGGTCTCGGGCACGATGTTATCGATATTCTTGATGAAGACAATCTCTTGAGCCAAGTCGTTGAGGTTCTCGATGAGGGCGCCGTGTCCGCCGGGACGGAACAGCAGTTTGCCGTCTTTTTCGCGGAACAAGTTACCGTCGCTATCGATGGCCACTGTGTCGGTTGAAGGTTTCTGACAGGAGAATGAAATATCGTATTTGATATTATATTTCTGTTGATATTGATTTATGATTTGGTTCACGGCCTCCTTGAAGGGCTGTTCGTGCTCGGGTGAAACGGTAAAATGGAGTCTTGCTACTCCGCCGTTGTCGGTGGCATAGCGAGCGGCTTCCACTAAATGCTCCTCCAGAGCGAGTCGGTCGAAGTGCTCGTAATGGTGGAACTTGAGCAGGGCTTTGGGTAGCTTGCCGTAGCCTAGACCTTCTTCCAGTAACAAGGCCTTCACCACGTCAACCTTGCGGCAGTCCTTTACCAAGTCATCAATCCCATGACCATAGCATTTCTGGCAGGCTTGATCAAGGTCCTTGGCGAACGCGAAGCAATGGATATGGGCGAAGAAGATCTCTGTGAACTTGGTCTCCACGCCATTCTCAATGAAGGTGAAGAGGTCCTTGAACATCCTTGATGCTGCGCCTGAGGCGGGGACAAACTTGGTAAACTGGTAGTATTCTTTGTCTTCGTCGAAGGCTCGGTTCATCGCCTCGATTTGGTCAGGACTCATGCGGAGAATGCCGTCGCCGATGGTGGCAGGTCGGATGAGTTTGACGTATGCGGTGCCGCGTTTCAACTGTGCTACTTGGCGTTCCACTTGTTCTTCGGTAACGTTGCGTTCGGCAAGTTGTTGGAGGTCTTTTGGGGTTAGCATGCTCATAATTTGAAATTGTTTGGTGCAAAGTTAATCATTTTTTGTTTCTTTGCAAAAGATAAGAGTTAAACTTGAATGATATGAGCAGAGCTTCAGTGGTGATGGTGTTGCTGTTGGCTTTTGTTGTGGGTTGCAAACCGGAGGGGCCAATCAACGGCGAAGACAATCCTATTCTCAATGGCCATGAATATGTTGACCTCGGTTTGCCGAGCGGCATCTTATGGGCTACCTGCAATGTGGGTGCTGTCACTCCTGAGGACTGTGGCGATTACTTTGCCTGGGGCGATACCATCCCTAAGGAGATGTACGATTGGAAGAGCTACCAATATGCCACCTTCGTCGATGGGCGTTATGAATTGAGCAAGTACTGCACGGATTCTTATTGGGGCTTCAACGGATTTGTGGATAGCTTGACCATGTTGGAGCCTGTTGACGACGCAGCCTTGGCTCAATGGGGTGTCGGTTGGCGTATGCCTACCAAGGAAGATTACGCGGAACTGTTCCAAAACACGACTTATGCATGGACTACCCAAAACGGCGTGGAAGGGCGGCTCCTGACAGGTTCGAATGGCAACAGCATCTTCCTGCCTGCAACGGGTTTCTGCTTGGAGGGTGAGCCGCTATGTCCAGGCTTGGGCCTTTACTGGTCGAGTTCACTCCAAACAAGCAGCCAGATGAGCGCCTGGAGCTTCCATTTCGATTATGAGGACTGCCACGTGTGCGGCACCTACGAGCGCAGCCGTGGACAATGTGTCAGGGCAGTTTGTTCTGGTCAATAAAGCGATCTGAATATCAAAAACTTTATAGGTGGAATCGAAATAATCCTTACTTTTGTTATCTGAAATTGTTTAATATGAAATACGATATTTTCATCAGTTATAGGAGAGAAGACAGTTCGGGGAGATCGAATGTTGCCACGGCTAGACAATTCAAAATGGCTTTCGAGGGTCCGCCGTACAATTACAAAGTCTTTTTTGATTATAGCGAATGCACTGACAATTATTTCTCGGACATCATTTTGCCTGCCATACGAACATGTGATTTTTTTGTCCTTGTGCTGACAAAAGATAGTCTGTTGCGTTGCTCTAATGAAGGAGACTGGGTGAGGAGAGAAATAGAGGAGGCCATTGCTTATAAAAGAAAAATTATTCCGATTACGCCTGATAAAGAATGTGAATCTTTCCCTCCAAGTCTTCCTGATTCGTTAAGAAAAGCACTTGACGGATTGCAAATCACTACAATCTATACTGACCACATGTTTGAGTCTTGTGTTGGCTTTTTGGTGAAGAACAGGTTTCATTTAAACAATGATAATTTGAGAAGAGATAAAGACCAGAAAGCAGAACAAGAAGGGAAAGCGGCTGAGAAAAAGCAAATCTATACACGAAAAGAAACAACAAACTCATATAATGGCCACGAATATGTTGACCTCGGGCTGCCAAGCGGCACTTTGTGGGCAACCTGTAATGTGGGGGCTGACACGCCCGAGGACTATGGCGACTACTATGCTTGGGGCGAGACCACCACGAAGAGCACCTACAATTGGGATACCTATAAATTCAGTAACGGTGAATGCGACCGACTTACTAAGTACTACGAAGGTTTTCAGTTTGGTAAGAAACGCTTCGTTGACAATCAAACTACTTTACAGAGTGACGATGACCCTGCCACAGCCA
This sequence comes from Bacteroidales bacterium, assembly GCA_024681295.1. Taxonomy (GTDB): domain Bacteria; phylum Bacteroidota; class Bacteroidia; order Bacteroidales; family F082; genus Limimorpha. The sequence goes on along the minus strand of JAILBC010000167.1, from coordinate 1,809 downwards.
ATTTGGGCAGTGGCTGGTGCACACCCAAACAGGAACAATGGATAGAGTTGATGGACAACACAACAAACAAGTGGACAACGCAAAACGGCATTAAAGGATGGCTCTTTACGTCGAAGAAGAACAGGCAGACAATGTTCCTGCCTGCAGCAGGTTACCGTTGGGACGTTGAGCTTGAAAGCGTTGGTTTGCGCGGCAGTTACTGGTCGAGTTCGCTCGTTACATTCTGCCCGAGCGATGCGTGGGGGTTCGACTTCAATTCGGACAAATGTTTTATGGGCAGTGACCTTCGTAAGTGCGGTCAGTCTATCCGAGCAGTGTGCTCTCCCCGCCGGAATTGACTTTTATTCTGTAAATAAAACCGCAGCCAAGCAAATCCTTGCCCAACTGCGGCTTTTTCTATTCAATTCTCTAATTCTGGATAATCAAAGTTTCTCAAGATTCCGTTTAACAAACTCACTCAAATCCTTGCCCTTAAGCAAGTTCTTCGAGAGCAAAGCGAGGTCGTAAATCTGTCGAATCGTGGCTTCTTGCGCGGCTTCGTCTTTGTCAAGTAGGCCGGTGATGACAGGACTGTTCGTGTTGAGCATCAAAGTGTAGCTGTCGGGCATGGAGCCGTAGAACGACATCGGGCCGCCACCCATTTGCTCCATCTCTTTCATACGGCGCATCCACTCGTTTTGGGTGATCTCCACAGGCGCGGCTTCGGCACCTTCGTTGCTGAACTCCACGTTGAACTTCACCTTGTCGATGACCTTCTCGAAGGCGGCTTTCACGGTCTCTTTCTGCTTGTCGTCGAGACCCGAGGCGGCTTCCTTGTCGTCTTTCACGATGAGTTTGTCGATGGTGTTAGAGTCCACACGGGCAAACATGGCGCGGTTGTCGCCGCCTTTCTCGCCTTCCTTCTGCTCGTAAGCGCTGATGAAATGCGGGTCGAGGATGCCGTCCATCATCAGGACGTTGTAGCCCTTGGCCTTGGCGTTCTCGATGTTGGTGTATTGGTCGTCCTTGTCGGTGGCGTACAGATAGACGAGGGCTTTGTTCTTGTCGGTCTGGTTTTCCTTAATCAAGGCCTTGTACTCCTCGATGGTGTAGTATTTGTCGTCGGTGTCCTTGAAGAGGAAGAACTTCTCGGCGCGCTCGTAGAACTTCGGGTCACTCATCATGCCGTATTCGATGAAGACGCGGATGTCGTCCCAGTTCTTCTCGTAAGCCTCGCGGTCTTTCTTGAAGAGCTCTTCCAGTTTCTCGGCCACCTTCTTGGTGATATAGGTCGAGATTTTCTTCACGTTCTGGTCGCTTTGCAAGAACGAACGGCTGACGTTCAGCGGGATGTCGGGCGAATCGATGACGCCGTGCAGCAGCGAAAGGAACTCGGGCAGGATGCCTTCGACGCTATCGGTGACGAAGACTTCGTTGCAGTAGAGTTGGATCTTGTTGCGCTGGAACTCGTAGCGGTTCTTCACCTTCGGGAAATAGAGGATGCCTGTGAGGTTGAAGGGGTAGTCCACGTTGAGGTGGATGTGGAACAGCGGTTCGCCGAAGTTCATCGGGTAGAGTGTGTGGTAGAAGTCGTTGTATTCCTCGTCCTTGATGTCGGTCGGGGCTTTCTTCCACAGCGGCGCCACGTCGTTGATGATCCAAGGCTTCTCCACTTCCTTGGTCTTCGGCTTCTTGTCCTCTTTCTTCTCGTCTTTGTCTTCTGCGTTTTCGTTTTCTTTGTTTTCTACGGAAGCCTCTTCTTCGATGGGTTCCTGCACTTTCTTGGTGCCGAACTGGATCGGGATGGGCAGGAACTTGCAATATTTCTCA
>JAILBC010000153.1 GCA_024681295.1 Bacteroidales bacterium | reverse complement strand
ACACATCTTTAATTTTTTTTCGTATCTTTGCACACGCTTTTCCCTAAGCGTGCGTTTACATTGAAAAATCTTATCAAAACATGTCGCTGATCCTCTTTATTTTGATCGTCCCAGCCCTGTTTACCATACCGTTCGCCTTCTGCTGGAAACAGTTCAAGGCCGCCGGAGAAAAGGGCTACCTCGCTTTCATCCCCTTCGTCAACATCTTCACGATGCTGAAGGTCATCCGCAAACACAAAAAGTTCTGGTGGTGGTTCTTCATCGTCTTCCCCTATATCAACATCTTCATGCTCTTGCTCATGCTCGTCGAACTGGGCAAATGCTTCGGCAAATTCAAAGTGTGGGAAGAGTTTATGGCCGCCATCCTGCCCTTCATCTTCTTCCCGCTCATCGTGAAAGACGCCCCCTACCAGGATCCCGACAAGACCACCCGTCCCAAGAAGTCCACGGCACGCGAATGGTTCGACGCCATCGTGTTCGCCGTGGTGGCCGCCCTGATCATCCGCACCTACGTGTTCGAGGCCTTCACCATCCCCACCTCCAGCATGGAAAAGTCGCTCTGCGTAGGCGACTACCTCATCGTGAGCAAGATCCACTACGGGCCCAAACGCCCCAACACCCCCCTGTCGTTCCCCTTCGTGCATAACACCCTGCCGTTCAGCTCCACCAAGAAATCGTACCTGGAGTGGATCAAGCTGCCCTACCACCGCTACCCCGGCACCTCCACCATAAAACGCAACGACCCCATCGTGTTCAACTACCCTGCCGGCGACACCGTGTGCGACAAGTTCCAGAGCAGCGTGAGCTACTACGACCTCATCCGTGAATACGGCCGCGAAGCCGTGTGGAACGACCACGCCACCTTCGGTAACGTCATCGCCCACCCCGTGGACAAACGCGAGAACTACGTAAAACGCCTCATCGGCATGCCCGGCGACAAGCTCCAGATCATCGACGGCGTCGTGTACATCGACGGCGAGAAAGGCTTCCAACCCGAAGACATGCAGTATAGCTACACCGTCACCACCACTGGCAACGGCATCAACAAACGCATCCTCGACAAATACAACATCACCGAGGCCTACCGCGGCGCTACCGCCAACGAAGCCATCCTCAACATCAGCGAACACGTGGCCGAAGACCTGAGAGGACTCACCTTCATCACCTCGGTGGAACGCAACATCACCCCTGCTGGCGAAGGCACCAACTTCGAAATCTTCCCGCACCGCCCCGACCTCTACCCCTGGAACGTCGACAACTACGGTCCCATCGAGATCCCCAAGGCAGGACAGACCATACAACTCACCCTCGAGAACCTGCCACTCTACGAACGCATCATCCACGCCTATGAACTTCACGACCTGCAAGTGAAAGGCGACCAGATTCTCATCGACGGCCAACCTGCCACCAGCTACACCTTCGCCATGAACTACTACTGGATGATGGGCGACAACCGCCATAACTCGGCAGACTCGCGCTACTGGGGATTTGTGCCCGAGAACCACATCGTGGGCAAAGCCGTGTTCGTGTGGCTCTCGCTCGACAAAGTGAATGGCGGAATACGCTGGAAACGGATGTTTAAGATACCTAAATAAGAACCACTCCAAAAAAGAACCACCATGGCAGAAAACAAGATAAGAGAAAACAAACCAAAACCGGCCCCACAGATTGTGGAGGAAGTCGCCCCTGCTGACGAAGCCATTAAGAAAAAGCCTGCGGAGAAGAAAGAGCCAAAGGCCGAAAAACCCAAGAAAGAGAAAAACAAGGAGCCCAGGGAACGCAAACCCCGTGAGAAAGACCCTCGCATCGGCTACACAATCGGGGTTCTCCTGCTATGCATCGCCCTGTTCCTCACCCTGGCCATCGTCTCCTTCTTCGTGAACTACTTCGGCAGCTCCTACAGCGAGACCGGCACCATGCTATTCGGCAAGGCCATCCAGTTTGACAACATCGCTGGCAAATTCGGCTCTTACCTGGCCCAAGTCCTCGTGAAAGAGTCGTTCGGCATCGGTGCTGTGTTCTTCCCTTACCTGCTCACTGTCCTCGGGCTCCACTTCACCCTCGGCACCAAAGTCAGGATGTGGAACATCTGGAAACATGCCATCATGATGCTGGCCTGGTTCCCCCTGCTGTTCGCCTTCATTAACTTCGCCTCCCCCAATAAGGTTTGCGAAATCTTCGGCGGCGCCGTCGGAAAGTTCCTGAACACCAACATCTACAGCTTCATGGGCAACTCCGGAGTGATTCTCGCCCTCGTCTTCGTCTTCCTGCTCTACCTCCTGTTCCAATACAACTTGAGCATCGACACCATCAGAGAATGGCGCGAACGCAGAGCTGAAAGGAAGGCATTGCTACAACAGCAACAAGAAGAGGAAAACGGAAAACTGAGAACGGAAAACGGAAAACCTGAAATCGACACCGACCTTGATGACCTTGACCCCGACGATGAGGAGATCGATCCTGAAGAGTTCGATGACGAAGACCTGCCGCCCATCACAGTGATCCACCGTCCCACCGAGAACACTATCCACGACAATCCCACAGAGAACACCGCCAATGACCATCCCGCTGAAAACAACATCCATGACAATCCTAGTGAGAAGACCGGCACCGACACTCCGCTGGAGATAGTAAAAACTGGCGATGACGTGAAGCCAGAGGGCGATGAGGTGGAGTTGGAGATTGAAGAGACCCCCGACGAGAAGACCGTCAAAGACGGCAAGGAACACCATACCATCGACACGCCCTTCGACCCGCATTACGAGCTGAGCGACTATAAGTTCCCGACCCTTGACCTCCTCACCGACTACGGCGACAAACGCGCCGAGGTGAGCAACGAAGAGCTGGAGGCCAACAAGAACAAGATTGTGGAGACCCTGGCCAACTACGGCATCCAGATCGACAAGATCAAAGCCACCATCGGTCCCACGGTGACCCTCTATGAGATCGTCCCTGCCGCCGGTGTGCGCATCTCCAAGATCAAGAACCTGGAAGACGACATCGCGCTGAGCCTCGCCGCCTTGGGCATCCGCATCATCGCCCCCATCCCGGGCAAAGGCACCATCGGCATCGAGGTCCCGAACAAGAAGCCCGAGACCGTCTCCATGAAGAGCGTACTTGCCTCGGAGAAGTTCCAGAACAACAAGTACGCCCTGCCCTGCGCCATCGGCAAGACCATCTCCAACGAGACCTATGTGTTCGACCTGGCCAAGATGCCCCACATCCTCATGGCCGGCGCCACCGGACAAGGTAAGTCGGTCGGTCTGAACGCCATCATCGCATCGCTACTCTACAGCAAGCACCCCTCCGACCTGAAGTTCATCATGGTCGACCCGAAGAAGGTGGAGCTCACCCTCTATAACCGCATTGAGCGTCATTACCTGGCCAAACTGCCCGACTCAGAGGACGCCATCATCACCGATGTGAAACAGGTGGTGCGCACCCTCAACTCGCTCTGCATCGAGATGGACCAGCGTTACGACCTGCTGAAGGCCGCCCAATGCCGTAACATCATCGAGTACAACGAGAAGTTCAAGAGTCGCAAGCTGCTGCCCACCGAGGGGCACCGTTACCTGCCCTACATCGTGCTGGTCGTCGACGAGTTCGCCGACCTCATCATGACAGCCGGCCGCGAAGTGGAGTCGCCCATCGCCCGACTGGCCCAGTTGGCCCGTGCCATCGGCATCCACCTCATCATCGCCACCCAGCGCCCGTCGGTCAATATCATTACGGGTTCCATCAAGGCCAACTTCCCTGCCCGTATCGCCTTCCGCGTGATCTCGGCAGTCGACTCCAAGACCATCCTCGACCAGAGCGGCGCCAACCAACTCGTTGGCCGCGGCGACATGTTGCTCTCCACCGGCAACGACATGGTGCGCTTACAGTGCGCCTTCATCGACACCCCCGAGGTGGAAGAGGTGACCAGCTTCATCGGCGAGCAACGCGGCTTCAGCGAGCCCTTCCTGCTGCCAGAGGTACCCGACGAGGAAGGCGGCGACGGTGGCGACTTCGAAGACGGCGACGAACGCGACCCGCTGTTCGAAGACGCTGCTCGTATCGTGGTGCAGACCCAGCAAGGCTCCACCTCCATGATCCAGCGGAAGTTGAAACTCGGCTACAACCGCGCCGGCCGCATCATCGACCAACTGGAGGCCGCCGGCATCCTGGGCCCGTTCTCAGGCAGCAAGGCACGCGAGGTGAAAGTGGCCAACGAATTCGCTTTGGAACAGATTTTGAAGGACCTGGAACTCAAAGATCAAGGTATTTGACATGAAAAAGTCCATCCAACTCATCGCTGGCATCCTTTTTTTGTTTGCCACTCACGCTTTGTTCGCCCAGAATAGCGCCATGCTGAAGTCGCTCACGCAATCCATCCGCAGCCATAAGAGCATAGAGGTGAGCTTCACCTATCAAACCATCAGCGACGCCAGCGAGCCCGAAGAAGCCAAGGAAGGCACAGCCTACTTTCAGGACAAAGCCTACAAAATCATCATGGAAGACCAGCACGCCATCTCGGACGGGAAGACCAAGTGGCACTATATCGTTGAGGACGAAGAGGTGATGGTGGGCAACGCCACCGACGATGACAATCCTTTCAAGATACTCGACGAGGTCGATCGGGACGACACAGGCATCACCGCCATCCTCGACCCACAAGACCAACTCAAAAGACTGGAAATCGAGCTGGACGAAGGACTGAAACTGATTCTGAACATCACCGAGATGAAGTTCGACAAGGACTACCCGAAAGACTTCTTCTCCTTCGACCAGAAAGCCTATCCCAACGTTGACATCATTGACATGCGATGAAGGTAGTATTCCTGGCACGATGGTATCCGCACAAATACGACCCGATGTTCGGGTTGTTTGTGCAACGTCATGCCGAAGCCGCCGCACTATACGATGACATCACGGTGATCTACGTCCATCCGGACGAGCACGCCCAGAACAAATACGACATCGAACGTACCAACGAAAACGGCGTCGACACCATACGGATTTATTACAAGAAACAAGGTAAAATTAGCTCCGCCTGGCGTTACTTCCGTGCCTGCATGAAAGGCTTGAAGATGGCGGGAAAGGCCGACTTGATCCACGTGCATGTGCTCACTCGGATGGGGTTCATTGCCCACTGGCAGAAGAACTACAACGGGACCCCCTACATCATCACCGAGCACTGGTCGCGCTACCTGCCCGGCAACGACTTCAGTGGCTTTTTCCGTAAGATTTGGACCAAGCGTATCGTCCGTCGCGCCAAGATGGTCACCACGGCAAGCCAAGTGCTCGCCGAGGCCATGCAAAGCCACGGATTGAAGAATCGTCGCTATGAGCTGTTGCCTAACGTGGTCGACACCAACCTGTTCACGCCCATCCCCCATCACAACGCGGTGCCCAAGATCGTCCATGTGAGTTGCTTTGAGGATAAGTCGAAGAATATCAGTGGATTGCTGAAAGCACTGAGAATAATGAAAGACAAAGGCGTTGCCTATCAAGCGGTTTTGATTGGAGAAGGGATGGACTTGGATGCCATGATACAACGGTCTGTCGAGTTAGGATTGACCGATCGTGTGTGCTTTACTGGTTTGTTGCAGGGTCAGGACTTGGTGAATGAACTGGCCACGGGCGATTTCTTCGTGTTGCCCAGCCATTATGAGACTGGCGGCATTGTGCTGCTGGAGGCCATGGCCTGCGGTCTTCCCGTGGTAGCCACCAACGTAGGTGCCCTGCCTGAGATTGTCAACGAGCAAAATGGCTTGTTGGTTCCCGATGGCGATGTGGAAGCCTTAGCCGAGGCTATGGAGCAATGCTGCAGCACCTATATGAATTATAGAAGTTCAGAAGTCAGAAGTCAGATAGAACAGCGGTATAGCAAGGAAGAGGTCGGGAAGTTTATTCACCAACTGTATTTTTCATGATGCCGATTTTGGAACTCTCGATGAAGCTCACAATCACGTTGCGGTCTTCCGATGCCGGGAGGTTTTCCTTGATAAATTGAACCGCTTGGGAGACATTCATACCACCGCTATAGATCACCCGATAAATATCTTGGATGGCATAGATGCGTTCCTTGGAGAAGCCTCTGCGACCCAAGCCGATGTAGTTGACGCCAGCGTAGGAGACCGGGTAGCCTGTGCCTGTTTTCACAAAGGGTGGGATATCCTTGTTGATCATGGCGCCGCCCGAGATCATCACATGGGCGCCGATGCGGCAGAACTGACTCACTGCGGCCAGTCCCCCGAGGATAGCCCAGTCGTCGACGGTGATGTGACCGGCCAATGAAGCCACGTTCGACATGATGACATGGTCGCCCAGATAACAATCGTGCGCCACATGGGTGAAGGCCATCAGCAGGCAGTCCTTGCCAACGACGGTCTTGCCAGAGGCTGCGGTACCTTTGTTGACGGTAGCCGATTCACGCACTGTGGTGCCGTCGCCGATGTAACAATAGGTAAGCTCGCCTTTGTATTTTAAATCCTGGGGAACGGCTGAGATCACTGCGCCGGGGAAGATCTTGCAGTTGCAGCCGATGCGGGCGCCGTCCATGATGGTGGCGTTGGGGCCGATCCAGGTGCCGGAGCCTATCTCCACATCCTCGCCGATCCAGGCGAACGGTTCGATTTTTACATCATCAGCGATACGGGCGTTCGGGTGGATATAGGCTAAAGGTTGGTTCATGACTTGCTTTTTTTATTCCTGCTGGAGGAGGGTGTGTTTAATCTTACGGGCGAAGGAGGTATTGGAGAAGTGACCCGGCTTATAGGCGGTGACGTGGCCTTTGATGGGTTTGCCCACCAATGTGAGGTCGCCAATGACATCGAGCAGCTTATGACGTGCCGGCTCGTTGTCGAAATAGAGGTCCACATTGTTGAGGATACCACCTTCTTTGACTTCCACCTTCGGTTTCTTGAAGAAGGCTGCGATGTGATCCAATTCCTCAGAGGAGACGTTTTTGTTGACAAACACGATGGCGTTCGTGAGGTCGCCGCCCTTGATGAGGTTACGGCTGAGGAGGGTCTCCAACTCATGCAGGAACACGAAGGTGCGGCAGGGCGAGATCTCTTTCTCAAAATCGTCGAGGTTGTGCAGCGAGGCACTCTGTTTATCCAGAACCCGGGTGTTGTATTTCACGGTGACATCGATCTGGAAGGTATCGCAAGGCTCGATGGAGAGCTCGATACCCAGGACATCGTTACGGTAGCTGATGGGCTCTTTGATAACGTAGTAGTCTCGTGCCGCATTTTGTTGGACGATGCCCGCCTCTTTGATGGCTTTGACGAACTCCTTCGCGCTGCCGTCCATGATGGGCATCTCTTCCACATCAATGTCGATCAGCACATTGTCGACGCCCATACCTCTGAGCGAGGCCAGCACATGTTCAACGGTATATATCTTGACGCCGCCCTTTCCAAGGGTGGTTCCTCTCGTAGTGTCGATTACATTGTCGACGTCGGCCTCGATGATGGACCGGTCCTCAAGATCAATGCGGCGGAAGCGGATGCCCGTGTTGACCGGTGCAGGATTAAAGGTCAGCGTACCACACTGACGCGTGTGGAGCCCTGCCCCCGTGACACTGATTTTTCTTTTTAGAGTACACTGTTTTTCTTCCATAAAAACCAAACTTGAGTTAATAATCCCTCAAGAAAAACGGGCAAAGATAGAGAAAATTTCATTACCTCAAAAAAAAATTGCCTCAGAGCTTCGATTTCAGTTCGGCAAGTTCCTTTTCAAGAGCCTCCAGTTTGCGCGCCATTTCGTCGATATGGCGGAATCGGGCGTTGGATTTTAGGTACTGACGCAAGGGTTGTATCGGGGTTCCCATGAATTCTTGGTTCTCCTCTTTGATGCTTCCCATGACGCCACACTGACCACCGAACTTGGAGCCGTCGGCGATGTGTAGGTGCCCCACAAAACCCGACTGGCCTCCGACTATGCAGTTCTTACCGAGATGCGTGGAGCCGCTGACGCCCACCTGGGCCGCCAAAGCCGAGTTCTCCCCCACTTCGACGTTATGCGCCAGATGCACCAAGTTGTCAAGTTTAACGCCTTTATGGATTCGGGTGGATCCCATGGTGGAACGGTCGATGGTGGTGTTGGCCCCGATCTCTACGTCGTCTTCAATCAGCACGTTGCCCACCTGCGGAATCTTCTCGTAATGGCCATCTTCCTGAGGCGCAAAGCCAAAGCCGTCGGCACCGATTACCGCACCTGCGTGGATGATACAGCGCTTACCCACCACGGTGTTACGGTACAGCCGCACGCCAGGATAAAGAACCGTGTTGTCGCCGATGACAGTTCCATCGCCGATATAGACCTGAGGATAGATCTTCACGTTGTTGCCAATGACGACGTTCTCGCCCACGAAGGCGAACTCGCCCAAGTAGAGGTTTTCGCCGTGTTGGGCGCTAGGACAGACGAATGCCAGGGAGGAGATGCCCTTTTTGTCCTGCGACACCTGATCGTAATATGCCAAGAGTTTCCCGAAGGAAGCGTAGGCATCCTCGACACGGATCAACGTGGCAGATATAGACTTTTCAGCAACAAAACTGTTGTTTACAATCACCACTGACGATGCCGTCTCGTAGATGTAGGGGGTGTATTTGGGGTTGGCTAGGAAACTCAGCATGCCGGGTGCGCCTTCTTCAATTTTGGCTACGTTCCACACTTCCACGTTCGGGTCGCCTTCGATGGTTCCGCCCAGCAGGGCTGCAATTTGTAAAGCGGTAAATTTCATTTCGTTAGGTCAGATTTCGTTAAACTCCTTTTTCAACATTTCGATGGCCTGCTCCACGAAAGGGTTGGGCAGGGCCACCAGAGCCTGGGCGATAAGAGCAACATCCGTGCCATCCTCGGCCTTGTCGAAGGTCGTATTGATCTGCCCCACCAGTTCCTCTTTGGCACGTCGCACCGCATCCCATAACGCAGGTGAAACGTAAAGTTGTTGCGCCATATTGTGTTCAAACTCATCTTCCACATTTTGAAGCAACGAAATATGGAAAACGTCCTTTGTGGTACCCGGCACATACACCCGTTTCACCAAGACAGGCAGTTGGGAGCGTTCAAGGAACAGCAACAGCCGCTCGCAGGCCTGGATCTTGAGCGGAACCACCATCTTGGCAGTGTTCACGCGCATCTCAGCCTTGGCTTTAAGGCGGTATTCGAACTCCTTCAGCTTCAGTTTTCTGTTGAAAAAGTAACCCATATTGATTAGATTTTGCGCAAAGGTAAGAAAAGAAGTCAGAAGTCAGAAGTCGGAAGAAAGAATTTTGTATCTTTGCGGACTTTATTTTTGAAAATCTATAAATCTAAAATAACGAGTTATGAGCGAAATCATCCTCTCCAACAGAGTTCTGAACATGGCCGAGTCAGCCACTTTGGCCATGACCAACAAGAGCCGTGAACTGAAAGCACAAGGTATCGACGTCATCAGTCTGAGCATCGGCGAGCCCGACTTCAACACCCCTGAGTCGGCCAAGCAAGCCGGTATCGACGCCATCAACAACAACGACACGCACTATCCGCCCGTGCCCGGCACCCCTGCCCTGCGCAAAGCCATCGCCGCTAAGTTGAAACGCGACAACGGCCTCGACTACAAGGACACCGACATCCTGGTCTCCAACGGTGCCAAGCAGGCCATCAACAACGTGCTACTGGCCATCATCAACGACGGCGACGAGGTCATCATCCCCGCCCCGTTCTGGGTCTCCTACCCCGAGATGGTGAAGCTGAGCGGAGGCGTGCCCGTCATCGTGAAGAGCGACATGGCCCACGACTTCAAGATCACCGCTGAACAACTCGAAAAGGCCATCACACCCAAGACCAAGGCCCTGCTCATCAACACCCCCTGCAACCCCAGCGGTTCGGTGTTCACCAAGGCCGAGCTCACTGCCATCGCCGAGGTGCTGAAGAAATACCCCAACATCATCATTATCTCCGACGAGATCTACGAGTTCATCCAATACGAGCACAAACACGAGAGCATGGGACAGTTTGAGTTCTTGAAGGACCGTCTCGTCATCGTCAACGGCGTGGCCAAAGGCTATGCCATGACCGGCTGGCGTATCGGCTACATCGCCGCTCCGCAGGCCATCGTGAAGGCCACCAACAAGATCCAAGGCCAGATCACCTCGGGTATCTGCACCATTGCCCAAGCCGCCACGGTGAAGGCCCTCGAGCTCTGCCCCGACAACTCACCTGAGATCCAGAATATGTTGAAGAACTTCCGCGAGCGCCGCGACACCCTCGTGAAGCTGATGAACGAGATTCCTGGCGTGAAGTGCAACACCCCCGCCGGTGCTTTCTACGTGTTCCCCGAGGTGAAGTCGTACTACGGCAAGACCGACGGCGAGACCGTGATCAAAGGCAGCGACGACCTCTGCATGTGGCTACTCTACAACGCCCATGTGGCCTGCGTGGCTGGCAACTCGTTCGGCAACGACGACTGCATCAGACTGTCGTATGCCACCTCCTTGGACAAGCTGGTTGAAGCGGCCAGGAGAATCAAAGAAGCGCTGGCAAAACTGCATTAAAAAAGAAGAGAGAAGTCAGAAGACGGAAGACAGAATGGAGGACTTACTCGAACGGTTTAATGGTCTGAAAGCCCTTGTGGTGGGTGACGTGATGATCGACGCCTATTCGAAAGGCGTGATTGAGCGGATGTCGCCCGAGGCGCCTGTGCCCATCGTCAGCGTGAAGACAAGGTTCGCACGTCTGGGGGGAGCTGCCAATGTGGCGCTCAACCTGAAAGCCTTGGGGGCGACGCCCATCCTCTGTTCCGTGATTGGCAACGATGAGAGTGGAAAGACCCTCATCGAGCTCATGCAAGAGGCTGGACTTGACACCAGCGGTCTCGCAATAAGTTCTAACCGTCCTACCACCGTAAAACACCGCATTTTTGACGGCGAGCGTCAGGTGCTCCGCATGGATGAGGAGAGCACCGACGATCTCAGTGTCGAAGAGCTTCAAAGCCTTCTCGATGTGATTGAAAAAACGCTTGAAAAGGAGTGTTTCGACATCATCATCTTGCAAGACTATAACAAGGGTGTCCTCACGGTGACGATGATTCAATCCATCATCGCCTTGGCCCACAAGAAGGGTATTCCCGTGGCTGTCGACCCCAAAAAGAAGAACTTCTTCGCCTATCAGGGGGTGACGCTCTTCAAGCCCAACGGCAAAGAGCTCCGCGAGGGTCTCGGCGTGACAGCCGAGACCCCGGAGGAGCTGCAAACAGCCATGCTCACGCTCCAGCAACGAATCAACTGCAAATACCTTATGGTCACCCTCTCCGACAAAGGCATGATGATGCTTCACGACGGTGTGTTTCACCACCTCCCCGCCCACCCCAGAAAGATTGTGGATGTGTCAGGCGCCGGCGACACCGTATTGAGCGTTGCCGCCCTGTGCGTGGCACTTGGCTTTAATCCCAAGGACATCGCTGCGCTGTCGAACCTCGCCGGAGGTCTGGTCTGTGAAGAAGTCGGCGTGGTACCCATCAACAAGGAAAGGTTTGCCGAAGAGGTGCAACGCATCAGCCATGAGTGAGCAACAGGCCGTCACCGAGATGTTCGACGGCATCTCGTCACACTACGATTTCCTGAATCACCTGCTTTCCTTCGGTATCGACCGAAGATGGCGGCGTATCACTTCCAAGTGGGTTGCCAAGCATCAGCCCTCGACGATTTTGGACGTGGCCACCGGCACTGCCGACCTCGCCATCCGAATGGCCAAGGACATCCCTTCGGCCTCCATTACCGGAGTGGATCTTTCCGAAAAAATGTTGGAACATGGACGTGCCAAACTCATCAAAAAAGTACTTGAACAACGCATCACCCTTGCAACTGACAATGCTACGAATTTGAATTTCAATGACAACAGTTTTGATGCGGTGACATCAGCATTCGGGGTGCGCAATTTCGAAGATCTGGAGACGGGTCTTCGGGAGATGATGAGGGTATGTCGCCACAACGGCGTAATAGCTATTTTGGAGTTTTCCCATCCCACCAACGCCTTGATGAAAAGGATGTATCGCTGGTATTCGCGCCGATGGATTCCCAGAGCTGGCCGAAACGTCTCGAAGCATCCCACGGCCTACAGTTATCTCCCTTCGACGGTGGAGTCCTTCCCTTCTGGCGAAGCTTTCGAAGTCATACTGAGAAAGGTCGGTTTGATCGACATCGGCCGGAAGGTTTTCAGCGGAGGCATCGCCACCCTCTATTATGGGTACAAGCCGAAAAACGATCCACCATCACAATAATACACATGCGAACACGTTATATTGCTTTAAATTGAACACTGTGAAAAAGACTATAAAAACCGTTTTATTTTTCCTTCTGATCATGGTTTGCGCTACCGGAGTCCAGGCTCAGGGCCGCAAGATCATCTACCTTCAGAACTACGACAAGGCCCCCTATCATTTTGGGTTCCTTCTTGGCGCCAATTTCATGGACTATAACCTGATTTTGAAGGATGATTACCAGTCAACGAAATATTACGATTCGCAGGAGCTGCCCACTACTGGCGACGAAGACCTTCTTGTGCCGGTGCATTTCTCGGCGGATAACTTCGAGAGCTACCAGATCACCAACATCGAGCGCGACACCTTGAACCGTCTGATGAAAACCATGCCAAGGGTTGGCTTCTCGGTGGGTGTTTTGGGCGACCTTAGGCTGACCGAGTTCCTGAACCTGCGTTTTGCCCCCACCTTCAGCCTCAGCGAGATCAACTACCGTTACACGCTTCAGATCAACCAAAAAGACGGCACGGTGAAATACGAGACCCCTTGCTCGCACAACCCCTATTTGACTTGCATCGAGTTCCCTCTTCACCTGAAATACAGGTCAAAGCGCTACAACAATGTAGCGGCCTACCTCATCGCGGGACTCAACCCAAAGCTGTACTTCTCGTTCAAGAAGAAGAGCCAGAACTTCAACTGGCTGAAGAACAAGACATTTGACTTGGCGTTAGAGCTGGGCAGTGGATTTGACATTTACAACCAGTGGTTCAAGATGGGTATCGAAGCCAAAGTTGGTTTCGGGCTGTTCGACGCCTTGAGCGATGATCAGGTTTACTACTATGCTCATCCACTTAACAGCATGAAAAACAAGCAGTTCCAGGTTTCTTTCACCTTTGAATAAAAATTTTTCAGGCTTTTTGTTGCGTGAAAGAGATTTTTGTGTAATTTTGCACCGTCAAATTTTGACACGAAGTGGTCTCTTCGTCTAGTCTGGTCAGGACGTCAGGTTTTCATCCTGGTAACTCGGGTTCAAATCCCGGAGAGACTACCAAATCTCCAAATCCCTAACTCATCGAGTTAGGGATTTTTCTTTCATCGTCAGGCTAATCCGTTTTCGGTCCACGTCCACATCTAGCACCTTCACGCGCACCCGCTGGTTGAGGCGGACAACCTCGTTGGCATCCTTGATGTAATGGTCGGCCATCTGGCTGATATGGACCAGTCCGTCCTGATGCACACCGATATCGACGAAGGCACCAAAGGCCGTGATATTGGTGACGATGCCGTTGAGTGTCATGCCGGGTTTCACGTCCTCGATGCTACGGATGTCCTTGTCGAACTCAAAGCTTTCGAAGCTCTGGCGCGGGTCGCGACCAGGTTTCTCCAGTTCTTTGATGATATCGCCGATGGTTTCCATGCCGAAGTCCTGCTCGACATAATCCTTAGGATTGATTTTGGCGATAAGTTCCTTGTTGCCGATAAGGTCGTTCACCTTCACGCCTAGTTTTTTGGCCATCTTTTCTACAATATGGTAGCTCTCAGGGTGGACGGCACTCTGGTCGAGCGGATTGTCGCCATTGTGGATGCGGAGGAAACCTGCGCATTGTTCGAAGGCTTTGTCGCCTAGACGCGGCACCTCGTGCAATTGTTTTCGGCTCTTGAAGCTGCCATGTTCCTCACGGTATTCGATGATGTTGGACGCAAGCGCTGGTCCTACCCCACTCACGTAAGAGAGCAACTGTTGACTGGCGGTGTTCAGTTCCACGCCGACAGCGTTGACACAACTCATCACGGTCTGGTCGAGGCTCTCGCCGAGTTTTTTCTGGTCTACATCGTGCTGGTATTGGCCTACGCCGATGCTCTTGGGGTCGATCTTCACCAGTTCTGCCAGCGGGTCCATGAGGCGGCGGCCGATACTGACGGCACCACGCACGGTGATGTCGTACTCGGGGAACTCGTCGCGGGCAATCTTGGAGGCGGAGTACACCGAGGCGCCGCTCTCGCTGACCATCACGGCGGTGATGTCACGGTCGAACTTGATGTAGCGAATGAAGTCCTCGGTCTCACGTCCCGCTGTACCGTTGCCGATGGCAATCACCTGAATCTTGTAGGCATCCACAAGGTTTTTTACTTTGCGCATGGCTCCCGAGACATCCGACTTCGGCGGATGGGGATAGATAGTCTCGTTGTGGAGCAAGGCCCCTGTCTCGCTCAGCACCACCACCTTGCAGCCTGTGCGGAAACCAGGGTCGATGGCCAGCACCCGTTTCTGTCCCATGGGAGGTGCCAGCAGGAGCTGTTTTAAGTTCTCGGCAAAGATGCGGATGGCGGTCTCATCGGCTTTTTCCTTGTAGAAGTTGTGAATTTCCGTCTCGATGGAAGGTTCCAACAGCCGTTTCCAGGAGTCTTCGATGGCCTCGCTTACGATCTCCGAGGATGCATTGTGGTTTTTCAGGAAGATGTCGTCCAATAATTGGAAGACAAAACCATCGGTCACTTTGATTTTCACCCTGAGCACACCTTCCTCCTCGGCACGGAATAGGGCCAGTATGCGATGAGAAGGTGATTTGCGGATAGGCTCCTTGAAGTTGAAATACTGTTGGTAGGTCTTCCCCTCCTCTTCCTTGCCTTTGACGACAGTTGAGCAGACCTCTCCTGTCGAATGGAAAAACTTGCGGATACGGTTGCGTCCTTCGATGTTCTCCGAGACCCATTCCGCTATGATATCCTTGGCGCCTTGCAGGGCTTCTCCTACGGTGTTGACGCCCTTGTCCGGATTAAGGTATTGTGCAGCGAGGCGATGTATCGTGTGGATGTTCTGCGCCATGATTTGGGTTGCCAGTGGTTCCAGTCCTTTTTCACGTGCGATGGTGGCGCGGGTGCGGCGTTTGGGTTTATAAGGAAGGTAGAGGTCTTCCACTTCCTGCAAAGTGGTAGCGTTCAAGATCTTCTGTTCCAGTTCGGGAGTGAGTTTATCTTGTTCTCGTATGGAGGCTATGACGCTTTCCTTGCGTTTTTGGAGTTCGATGAGTTGTTCCAGGCGTTTCTGCACGGCGGCCACGTTTTCTTCGTTCATCGTGCCGGTCATTTCCTTGCGGTAACGGGCGATAAAGGGGATGGTGGCGCCTTCGCCCAGCAGTTTGACCACATTGGCCACATGGGTTGGAGCCAAGTTCAGTTCCTTAGCAATCTGCAGGCTGAATTGATTGTTGTCGATCATGGATTCGGGTGATTTGTTTTACAAAAATACGATTATTTATGATATTTTTGCGCCATGAAAAGAATTCAAGTCATCATCAGCAACCAATACGACCCCTTCCTCAACCGAGCCGTGGAGCAATATCTCACGGAACACCAAGAGGAAGACACCGTGACCCTGTATCTTTGGAAAAACCAAAGGACGGTGGTCATCGGATATAACCAAAACCCATACGCCGAGTGCAATGTCAAACTGCTTTTAGACGAAGGCGGTCATCTGATGCGTCGCGGCACGGGCGGCGGAGCGGTTTATCATGATCTGGGGAACATCAATTTCTCTTTTATCGCCGATAAAAAACTGTATGATGTCAGGAAACAGCTTTCGGTGATTCAGGAGGCACTTGGGGGCTATGGATTGGAGACTGAAATCTCTGGCCGTAACGACCTCACCTGCCTAGGCAGAAAATTCAGCGGCAACGCCTTTGCCAAGGGCACGACCAACAACTTGCACCACGGCACCATTTTGATAAAGACCGACGGCACTATGATGCAGCGCTACCTCATCGTGGATAAGGCCAAACTACTGAAAAACGGGGTGAAGAGCGTAGCTTCAAGGGTGGTCAACCTCAGCGAACTGGTGCCCGAACTGACTTCGGAGAACATCAAGCAGCCGTTGATTGAGGCTTTCGAACATGTCTATGGCGAAAAAGCTTTGAAGCTTGGTTTTGACGAACTGGCCGAGTTGCCCGAAGTTCAAGCCATCAGAGAAAAAATCTCGTCTTTTGACTTTCTATTTGGTCGTTGGGAGCAGTTCAAGACCACTAAGAAGGCCCGATTTGCCTGGGGTGGCGCAGAGATTGCTTTGAAGGTAGACGAAGCCAATGCCATCATCAAGGATGTTCAGATTGCATCGGATTGTCTTGATACTGAGAGTATTACAAAAGCAGAAAATCTATTGAAGGGGGCAAGCAGCATGATTACACCGACGTTTGATTCTGACAATGAAATCATTAAGGATATCGTAGGATTGGTTTACGGTGAATAAAAATTCCTAATTTTGCAACTTGTTTTTAAAAACTTTCCACTCTCCACTTTCAACTTTCCACTATGAAATACTATCTCTTGCCTTTCGGATGCCAGATGAACCTCAGCGACACGGAGCGTGTGCGTACCGTGCTGCAGCAGATGGGCTATGAACCCACCGACAACGAAGAGGAAGCCAACCTGCTGGGTATCGTGGCTTGTTCGGTGCGACAGAAAGGCATCGACAAGGTGTATGGCCGCATCGAGAAGTGGAATACCCTGAAGAATCGTAAGAACGTGATCACCTTTGTCTCAGGCTGCATCTTACCCGCCGACAGAGTCCGTTTTCTGAAGCTTTTCGACTTTGTGTTTACCATGAATGAGTTGCCCAAGCTGCCCGACATGATCCGCCAGTACGGCGTAATCACCCCGATGAAGGAAGTGAACCCCTCGGCCAACATGGAGCCCTTCTGGGAGATCAACCCCATGCGCGCCTCTGCTTTTGAAGCCTATATCCCGATTCAGAACGGCTGCAACAACTTCTGCACCTACTGCGCCGTGCCGTATACCAGAGGAAGAGAGGTATCCCGACCCTCAGAGGAGATTTTGAACGAAGTGAAAGAGTTGGTGGAGAAAGACTACAAGAGCATCACCCTGTTGGGACAGAACGTCAATTCTTATGGCCTCGATAAAAAGGGTTCCGAAATCAACTTTGCCGAGCTTTTAAGGCGCATTGGTGAATATGGCAAGGCCTCAGGCAAGGAATTCTGGGTGTATTACACCGCTCCGCATCCCCGAGACATGGAAGACGAGATCATCGAGGTGATGGCCCAGTACGACTGCCTCGCCAAGCAGATCCACATCCCGATCCAGTCGGGCGACGACGTGATGCTGCAGCGCATGAACCGCCATCACAACATGGAGCGTTACCGCCACATCATCCAGACCATCCGTCGCGTGCTGCCCACCGCCACCATCTTCACCGACATCATCGTGGGCTTCACCCATGAGAGCGAGGAGGAGTTTGAGAACACCCGTCGGGCCATGGAAGAGTTCAAGTACAACATGGCCTACATCGCCCAATACAGCGTGCGTGAAGGTGCCGTGGCTTCCCGTTGGGAAGACGATGTACCCAAAGAGGTGAAACGCCAGCGCTATCACCGCCTCACCGAGGAACTGATGAAGCACTCATTAATATATAATCAGGCTTTGGTGGGCACCACCGTGAAGATGCTCGTTGAGGACTTCGACTGCAAGAACGGTTACCTCACCGGTCACACCGAAGGCAAGATCGTCATCCGGTTCGCTTCGCGCGACGAGAGCCTTATCGGACAGATTGTGAACGTGAAGGTGACGTCGGCTTCGCCGTTATCCATTGAGGGCATCTTATGAGGGTTGCTTTTAAGACATTGGGTTGCCGGGTAAACCTCTTTGAAACCGATGCGTTGGCATCGCGGTTCAAAGCAGGCGGATATGACGTAGTGGACTCAGGAGAAGCCGACATCTTCGTGGTGAACACCTGCACCGTCACCAATACCAGCGACCAGAAATGCCGTCAAGCCATCCATCAAATAAGGAGAAAGAACCCCGAAGCACTGATTGTGGTCACGGGATGCATGGTGAACCACCGCAAGCAAGAGTTGATGGAAAGCGGCATCGCCGACTATGTCATCGACAACGAGCGAAAGTCTGCCATCTTCGACATCGTGGAAGAGCACTTCAAACTAGGCCATAGCGACCCTGAGGGCTACGACCGCGACCTGTTCAGCTACCAGCCTGCCTTCGACACCTTCCACACCCGCAGCCTCATCAAGATTCACGACGGCTGCAACAACTTCTGCTCCTATTGTATCATCCCCATGGTGCGAGGCCGTTCCACCAGCCGTCCCGCCGAGGACATCTACAAAAACATCCGCGAGGTGGTCGACCATGGATTTAAGGAAATCGTGCTGACGGGTGTCAACATGGGACGTTACAAGGATAGCGACACCAATTTCGAGGCTTTGGTGGAGCACATTATTAATATGGAAGGCGATTTCCGGGTTAGGGTCTCCTCCATCGAGCCCGACCAGTTCAGCGACCGGTTCCTGCAACTGTTCCAACATGAGAAGCTGGCACCCCACATGCACATCTGCCTGCAAAGCGGTTCTGAAGACACGCTGAAACGGATGCACCGTTTCTACACCGCCAAACAGTTCCGCGAGATGTGCCAGCGCATCAAAGCCTTCCGCCCCGATTTCAATTTGACCACCGACATCATCGTGGGCTTCCCTGGTGAGACCGAGGAGACCTTCCAAGAAAGTTGCGACTTCGCCCGCGAGATCGGCTTCAGCCACATCCACACCTTCAAATACTCCAAGCGCACCGGTACCAAAGCAGCTGCCATGCCCGACCAGGTGCCCGAGACCGAGAAGAGCCGCCGCAGCGAGATCATGAGAGGTATCTCATTGGAGAACAAACTCAAGTATTTCGAGATGATGAAGGGCAGAACGCAAAGGATGTTGGTGGAGCGGATTGATTCCAAGGGAATAGCGAGAGGGTATGGGGAGAATTATGTTCCGATTCA
>JAILBC010000145.1 GCA_024681295.1 Bacteroidales bacterium | reverse complement strand
CGCTAGCGTTCATCCTGAGCCAGGATCAAACTCTTCATTGTATTATTGTTGTACTTAATTATTTCCTGTTTTAGGGTTCCGCTGTTGCTTCAAGTTTACCTTGCTTGCTTCTTATGCTGGCTTCAGACTTTCAAAGAACTTCCCGCCCCCTCTTCCCTGCTCCCTTTCCCTCGGGGCGAAAACGGCTGCAAAATTACAGCTTTTTTGGATTACTCCAACAAAAAACTGAACTTTTTTTTAAAAAATTTTTCAAAATAAATCAGCCACACCAGAACTGGCGTGGCTGACTTTGTTTAATTCGCTCTTAACCAACGAGTTACTCAGCAGGAGTCTCGGCGGGAGCTTCGGCAGGAGCTTCAACAGGAGCCTCTGCAGGAGCAGGAGCAGCCTCGGCCTTGGTCGACTTCCTGGAACGGCGGGTCGTCTTGGCCTTTGCGGGCTTCTTGGCTTCAGCGGTGTAGACATCGTTGTAGTCGACAAGCTCCATCATGCACATGTCGGCGGCGTCGCCAGCACGCATGTTGGGCATGCGGATGATACGGGTGTAGCCACCGGGACGGGTAGCGACCTTGGTGCTGATCTCACGGAACAACTCGGTGACGGCGAACTTGTTTTGCAGGTAGCTGAAAACAAGACGACGGTTCGAGGTGTTGTCCTCCTTGGAACGGGTGATCAAGGGCTCCACATACACTCTCAGGGCCTTGGCCTTGGCAACGGTGGTTATGATGCGTTTGTTAAGAATCAGCGACGAAGCCATGTTGGACAGCATAGCCTTGCGGTGTGCGCTTTTTCTTCCCAAGTGATTAAAATTCTTGTTGTGTCTCATCTTTCTTATTCCTTATCTAATTTATACTTGCTGACATTCATACCGAACTCAAGGCCTCTGCTGCGGACGAGCTCTTCCAGTTCTGACAGCGACTTCTTACCAAAGTTGCGGAACTTGAGCAGGTCTTGCTTGTTGAAGGCAACGAGTTCACCAAGCGTTTCAACTTCAGCGGCCTTCAAGCAGTTGAGAGCACGGACCGAGAGATCCAGATCAACCAACTTGGTCTTGAGCAGCTGACGGATGTGGAGCGAGCTTTCGTCGAACTCCTCGGTCACCGTCTTCTCATCCAGAACGGGGGTGATCTTCTCGTCGGAGAAGAGCATGAAGTGGTAGATGAGGATCTTGGC
Organism: Bacteroidales bacterium; assembly: GCA_024681295.1. Taxonomy (GTDB): domain Bacteria; phylum Bacteroidota; class Bacteroidia; order Bacteroidales; family F082; genus Limimorpha. The sequence goes on along the minus strand of JAILBC010000145.1, from coordinate 6,716 downwards.
GGCTTCTTTCAGGGCGTCCTTGGGGTTGATGGAACCGTCGGTGAGGATCTCTATCACGAGTTTCTCGTAGTCGGTCTTCTGTTCCACACGGTAGTTCTCAACCTTGAAACTCACGTTGCGGATAGGGGTGTATATGGAATCGATAGCGATGGTATCGACAGGTGCGCCAACCACTTTGTTTTCGTCAGCGGGAACATAGCCTCTACCCTTTCCGATATTGAGCTCGATGTTCAGTTTGACGGAAGGATCCATGTGGCAAATCACCAGTTCCGGGTTCAACACTTGGAACACGTTGAGGAACTTGTTGATATCGCCAGCCTTGAATTCTTCTTGGCCGCTGATGACGATGTTCACCTTCTCGTGGGTCTCTTCGAGCACTTGCTGCTTGAAGCGGACCTGCTTGAAGTTCAGCACCATGTCGGCGACATCTTCGATGACACCGTCGATGGAGGCGAACTCATGAGCAACACCGTCAATACGGATTGAAGTGATGGCAAAGCCCTCGAGTGAGGAGAGAAGGATTCTTCTCAATGCATTGCCGATGGTTGTACCGAAACCTGGTTCAAGAGGACGAAACTCGAACACGCCTTTGGTGTCGGTTGATTCGACCATCACTACCTCTTCAGGTTTTTGAAACGCTAAAATTGACATATTGGTTTAGTGTTATTTTATTATTACCAGGTTAACAATCAACAAATTACTTAGAATACAATTCGACGATGAGCTGTTCGTTGATATTTTCCGGAATGTCTTCGCGGACGGGGTAGCTCATGAACTTGCCACACAATTTCTCGCTGTCCCATTCCAGCCAGCTGAAGTGGTTGGCGTGGCCTTCGAGTGAATTGGTGATGACTTCCAAGCTCTTTGATTTTTCGCGAACGCCGACGATGTCGCCTACCTTAACGAGGTATGAGGGGATGCCGAGGATCTCACCGTTGACGGTGATGTGGCGGTGGCTCACAAGTTGACGGGCGGCAGCGCGGGTGGGGGCGATTCCAAGACGATAGACGACATTGTCAAGACGCGACTCGAGGAGTTGCATCAGGATCAAGCCGGTAACGCCTTCCTTTCTACGGGCCAGTTCGAAAGTCTTGTGGAATTGACGTTCGAGGACACCGTAGGTATATTTAGCCTTTTGCTTCTCCTGAAGCTGGGTGCCGTACTCGGAGACTTTCTTTCTTCTCTTGTTGGCGCCATGCATTCCGGGAGCAATGTCTCTTCTCTTCTCAAAATACTTGTCGGAACCGTAAATAGGTTCACCGAACTTACGAGCAATCTTCGTTTTTGGACCTGTATATCTTGCCATAATTCTTACTTTTTAATTGTTCAACGATTATACTCTTCTGCGCTTTGGAGGACGGCATCCATTGTGCGGCAGCGGAGTGACGTCGATGATCTCGGTCACTTCAACGCCCATGGAATGGATGGCACGGATGGCTGATTCACGTCCTGCGCCAGGTCCTTTAACATAAACTTTAACTCTTCGTAATCCCAAGTCAAAAGCGGTCTTGGCACATTCTTCAGCGGCCATTTGTGCGGCGTATGGGGTGTTCTTTTTGGAGCCCTTGAAGCCCATTTTGCCTGCTGATGCCCAAGAGATGACTTGTCCTTCATTGTTGGTCAAGGAAATGATGATGTTATTGAACGTAGCTTTAACGAAGGCCATGCCCGTAGCTTCGATCTTAACAACACGTTTCTTGGTAACTTTACTGGTCTTTGCCATTTGTTGTTTTGTGATTTGTTTAGATTAAATATGGTCCAACTACCCTAATTACTTGGTAGCTTTCTTCTTGTTGGCGACAGTCTTCTTGCGGCCCTTACGGGTACGCGCATTGTTTTTTGTGCTCTGTCCGCGCACAGGTAAACCGGCACGATGACGGATGCCTCTGTAGCAACCAATGTCCATCAAACGCTTGATGTTCATCTGAACTTCACCGCGGAGTTCACCTTCAGTCTTGTACTCGTCCGCAATGATGTTACGGATGGTGTTCTGCTCCTCGTCAGTCCAATCCTGAACCTTCTTGGCCGGCTCAACGCCTGCCTTGCCCAGAATCTCCTTAGCGAGAGATCTTCCAATACCGAAAATGTAGGTTAACGAGATTTCACCGGCTTTGTTGCTCGGGATATCTACACCAGCGATTCTTGCCATAGTTTTTTATTTACTTTTATTGAATTTCCTTTATTTAACCCTGACGTTGCTTTTCCTTAGGGTTCTTCTTGTTAATAACGTACACTCTGCCCTTGCGCTTCACGATCTTGCAGTCGGCAGATCTTTTCTTTACGGATGCTTGAACTTTCATATCAATTACTTTTTAACGATTGCAAATTAACTCTTATACCTGAACGTGATACGGCCTTTGGTCAGATCGTAAGGCGACATTTCAAGTTTCACCTTGTCGCCCGGGAGGATCCTGATGTAGTGCATACGCATCTTACCGGAAATGGTGGCGGTAATCACCAATCCGTTCTCCAGTTCGACGCGAAACATGGCGTTACCCAACGCCTCGATCACGGTCCCTTCCTGTTCAATTGACATCTGTTTTACCATATTCGTTTCAGTTATAGTGTTCTATTTTCTTGTGTCCGAACAAATTCGCGCGGCAAAATTAGTAATTTTTTTTTAATTCGCAAGCAAGTTTTCCAGGAAATCCGCAAAAGATTGTTCCTTTGCGGATTCCCGGAGACTTCATTTTAGATTCTGCCCACGCGGCCCTTGATACGGCCTGACTTGGTGAGACCGTCGTAGTGGCGCATCAGCAGATGGCTTTCGATCTGTTGCAAGGTGTCAAGCACAACACCGACAAGAATCAGCAGCGAGGTGCCGCCATAGAAGTGGGCGAACGAGGTCGTCACACCCATCAGGCTGACCAAGGCGGGCATGATAGCCACGATGGCCAGGAAGATGGAACCCGGGAGGGTGATTCTTGACATGATGGTGTCGAGGTACTCTGCGGTCTTCTTGCCAGGTTTCACACCCGGGATGAAGCCGCCGTTCTTCTTGATGTCCTCAGCCATCTGGTTCGAGTTGATCGTCACAGCGGTGTAGAAGTACGTGAAGAGGATGATCAGGATGAAGAACACGAAGTTGTACCAGAAACCATTGATGTTGGTGAAAGCGGAGAGGAATCCGCTCATCTCACCTGACTGACGGAAACCGGCGATAGTGATGGGCAGGAACATGATGGCCTGCGCGAAGATGATCGGCATCACACCGGCGGCGTTGACTTTCAGGGGGATGTACTGGCGGACGCCACCGTACTGGCGGTTACCCACCACACGCTTGGCATACTGTACCGGAATCTTGCGGGTTCCCTGCACCAGGGCGATCGTGAACAGTATCACGAAGAACAGGACGATGAGCTCGATGACGAGGATCAGCAGTCCGGCACCGCCTTGGGTGAAACGGGCAGCGCACTCACCGACGAAAGCGCCGGGAAGACGGGCAATGATACCGATCATAATGATCAGGGAGATACCATTGCCGATGCCCTTGTCAGTGATCTTCTCACCCAGCCACATGATGAACAGGGTACCTGCGCACAGGAGGATGATGGAGGAGATCCAGAAGAACACGCCCGGATTGGAGATACCCGGATCGAAAGGAGTCACAGCCTGATTGGGCAGTTGATAGATGACGTTACGGATGTAACCCGGGGCCTGGACGATGACGATGCCGACGGTCAGGTAGCGCATCACCTGGTTCAGTTTCTTACGGCCGCTCTCACCTTCACGCTGCAAGCGCTGGAAGTACGGGATCACCATACCCAGCAGTTGGATGATAATGGAGGCGGTGATGTAAGGCATGATACCCAGGGCAAAGATGGAGGCGTTGCCGAAGGCGCCGCCCGAGAACATGTTCAACAGGCCGAGGAGGCCGGTGTTGCTCGAGTTCTGGAGGGCTGACAGTTCGTTCGGGTCGATACCCGGAATCACAACGAAGGAGCCGAAACGGTAGACGAGTACCATGAGCAGCGTAAAGAGGATACGCTGGCGCAGCTCTTCGATCTTCCAGATATTTCTGATGGTTTCAATCAATTTACCCATATCGATTAGATTTTTTCGCAAGTGCCGCCGGCAGCTTCGATAGCCTGCTGGGCCTTGGCGGAAAATGCATTGGCTTTGACTTCAAGTTTTGCGGTCAGCTCGCCCTTGGCAAGAATCTTGACAAGTTCCTTGCGATGGACGACGCCGTTTTCGACGAGCACTTCCGGAGTGATGACGGAAATACCGCTTTCAGCAAGTTTCTGCAAGGTGGAAAGGTTGACCGGGGTGTATTCCACGCGGTTCGGGTTGGTGAAACCGAACTTGGGGACGATACGCTGGAGAGGCATCTGGCCGCCTTCGAAACCGATCTTGCGCTTGGCGCCTGAACGGGCCTGAGCGCCCTTATGACCACGTGTTGACGTGCCGCCTTTTCCCGAACCCTGGCCACGGCCTTTTCTTGTCTTGTTCTTCACAGAACCTTTTGCTGGTTTGAGATTACTTAAATCCATTATAATGCAGATTTATTAGTTCAACAATTAAATTTCTTCGATCTTGAGGAGGTGTGCCACCTTCTTCACCATGCCGGCTTTCGACGGGTTGTCCATGTCGACTTCCACTGAATGGTTCATCTTTCTCAGTCCGAGAGCGATCAAGGTGTCCTTCTGATCTTGTGGTCTTCCGATACCACTTCTGATTTGGGTGATTCTTACTTTTTTCATCGTTTCAAAAGTTTTATCCGTTAAACACAGTATCCAGGTCCACGCCTCTCAGCTGGGCGACGGTATAGGCGTCGCGCATCTTGGTGAGTGCGTCGAATGTGGCCTTCACCACCGAATGGGGGTTCGAAGAGCCTTTTGACTTGGCCATCACGTTCTTCACGCCAACGCTCTCCAGAACGGCACGCATGGCACCGCCGGCGATGACACCGGTACCGGGAGTGGCGGGTTGGATGTAGACGTAAGCGCCGCTGTACTTGCCGTACTGCTCGTGAGGCAGCGTGCCGTTCAGGACCGGGACTTTGACCAAGTTCTTTTTGGCATCGTCGATGCCTTTCTGGATGGCGGCGGTGGCTTCCTTGGCCTTACCCAGGCCGTAGCCGACAACACCATTCTCATTGCCTACGACAACAAGTGCTGCGAAAGTGAAAGTACGACCACCTTTGGTCACCTTGGTGACGCGGTTGATGCTAACGAGACGTTCTTTGAACTCGATTTCGCTAGACTTTACTCTTTTAACATTTACTTCTGCCATAACCAATTAGAATTTAAGTCCTCCATTACGAGCGGCGTCGGCCAGCGACTTCACTCTACCATGATACAAATAACCATTACGGTCGAACACGACGGTCTCGATGCCAACGGCCTTGGCCTTCTCGGCGATCAGAGCGCCAACCTTGGCGGCCTGTTCGATCTTCGTGATCTTTTCATTCTCGATTCCGTTTTCACGGGAGCTTGCAGCGGCGAGGGTCTTGCCGGCCTCATCGTCAATCAGCTGCACATAAATCTGCTTGTTGCTTCTGAAGACGGACATGCGCGGACGAGCGGCGGTACCGGAGATCTTTCTGCGGATGCGCTTCTTGATGTTCTGTCTTCTTTCTTCTTTATTAATTGCCATCTTACTGAGGTATTAACTTTTAATTAATGATTACTTACCAGCAGCTTTACCTGCTTTACGTCTCAGGACTTCATCCTGGAACTTAATACCCTTACCCTTATAAGGTTCAGGCTTACGCATTGAGCGGATCTTTGCGGCCACCTGACCAAGAAGTTGTTTGTCGTATGAACGCATCTTCAAGATGGGGTTCTTACCTCTCTCGTTGATGGTTTCGATTTTGATCTCCGGGGGCATTTCCATGAAAATGGTGTGCGAGTATCCGAGGGCCATTTCCAGGATTTGGCCTTTGGCTTCGGCTTTGTAGCCGACGCCGACGAATTCCTGGACGGTCTCGAAGCCTTCGCTCACGCCCTTGACCATGTTGTGGATCAAAGCGCGGTAGAGACCGTGCTTGGCGCCAGCTTCAGCGACAGCCTCGTTGGGCTTGACGTGGATTTGGTCGCCTTCCACTTCGAGGATGACGTGGTCGGAGTATTTCTGCGAGAGTTCGCCTAATTTACCTTTGACGGTGATGATGTGCTTTTCGTCGTCGATGTTGACTGTTACGCCTGCCGGAATGGCGATGGGCATTTTACCGATTCTTGACATAATTCCTAATCTCCTTTCCTTAATTAGCTAACATAACACAACACTTCGCCGCCGATGTGGAGTTTGCGGGCTTCTTTGTCGGTCATCACACCCTGTGAGGTGGAGATGATGGCGATACCAAGGCCATTCATCACGCGAGGCAGGTTCTCGCTGTCGGCATACTTTCTGAGGCCGGGGCGGGACACGCGGTCGATGGTGGTGATGGCGGGAACTCTGGTCACCGGATGATACTTAAGAGCGATCTTAATGACGTTCTGCGACTTCTTCTCGCCTTCTTCGAACTTATAGTTGAGGATATAACCTTTCTCGAAGAGGATCTTGGTCATGGCCTTCTTGATGTTGGAGGAGGGGATCTCTACGATTCTATGCTTTGCATTGACGGCATTGCGAATGCGGGTCAAATAATCTGCTATAGGGTCTGTATTCATCTTTAATTCATTCTAAATGTTACCAACTAGCTTTCTTTACGCCTGGGATCAAGCCCTTCAGAGCCATTTCACGGAAGTTGATACGTGAAATGCCGAACTGTC
>JAILBC010000123.1 GCA_024681295.1 Bacteroidales bacterium | reverse complement strand
ATAACGGCGCACGCGGTATTTCTCGTAATATTCATAAGGCACTGCGTAGAGGTAAGCCTCTGGAGGCATGGTGCTGTGGAACGAGGTGTCGAAGACGGCCACCATGGGGACGCCAGGGAGCACCGCTTCCATGGCGTGGATGCCCTGGAGGCTGCCTGGGTTATGTAAGGGAGCCAAGTCGGTAAGTGATTCGATGCCCTCGATGACTTTTTGGTCGATACGGACGCTCTTCGGGAAGAGCTCTCCTCCATGAGCCACACGGTGTCCCACGGCATTGATTTCTTTCAAGTCGCTGATCACGCCCATCTTAGGATCCGTCAAGGCTTTCAAAACCAGTTTGATTCCCTCAGTATGATTCGGGATGGGGAGTTGTTCGTAATACTTCTCGCCATGATACTTATGGGTGAATTCACCCATTTCGAGGCCAATACGTTCCAGGAGGCCCTTAGCCATCAATTTGGCTGAGTTGGCGTTTTCCATATCCAGCAGCTGATACTTAATCGATGAGCTACCACAATTTAATACCAATATCTTCATATCTTCGGAATTTTCAATTTTCAATTTTCAATTCGTCATCGCAATCGCCTGATTACAAGTAATGGCCACCAGTTTGTACACGTCGTCGATGGAGCAGCCGCGGCTGAGGTCGTTGCACGGTTTGGCAAGTCCTTGCAGCACGGGGCCGACGGCTTCGGCGCCGGCGAGACGTTGAACGAGTTTATAGGCGATATTGCCGACTTCGAGGCAGGGGAACACGAGGGTGTTTGCCTTTCCGGCCACGGGGCTGTTGGGGGCCTTGCTGGCTCCGACCGATGGGACGATAGCGGCATCAGCTTGGAGTTCGCCATCGAGGACGAGGTCGGGACGGCGTTCTTGGGCGATACGTGTGGCTTCGATGACCTTGTCGACCACTTCGTGTTTGGCGCTACCCTTGGTAGAGAAGCTCAAGATGGCGGTCACGGGGTCGATCTTAGCGATGGCCTTAGCCGTGTCGGCAGTGCAGATGGCGATCTCGGCCAGCTGTTCTGCGGTCGGCATGGGTGTCACAGCGCAGTCAGCAAACACCATACGTCCGTCGGTGCCATAAGGGGAGCCTTCGGGGAGGAACATGGTGAAAGCGCCGCTGACGCATGATACTCCAGGTACGGTTTTGATGATCTGGAGGGCGGGACGGAGCATGTCGCCCGTAGTGGAGCGGGCACCGCTCACGAGGCCGTCGGCCTCGCCGGCTTTGACCAGCAGGATGCCGAGGTACATGAAGTTACCTGCCAGGTCGTAAGCCTGCTCGGGTGTCATGCCTTTGGACTTGCGGAGGTCGAAGAGGAGGTCGGCGTATTTCTGCCTATCGGGGTTGTCTTTGGGGTCGAGGATGCGGGCCTTGCCTATGTTCTGGAGGCCGAATTCGGCGGTCATCTCTTTGATTTTTTCGGCGGGACCGATGAGGATGATGTCGGCGACGCCATCGGCGAGCAGCCGGTCGGCGGCTTTCAGCGTACGAGGTTCGTCACCTTCGGGAAGCACAATGCGCTGCTTATGAGCTTGAGCATTGGCAATGATTTCATGCATTAAATCCATAATAAAAATTGTTCAGTTGATTAGTTGTTCAGTTGTTCATTTATAAAAGGCAAAATTACGAAATATTCTTATCTTTGCAAAGTTTTTTCCAAGGAATATGGAGGAGGTTTCAAATTTCGTCACATCGGGTTTTGAGGGTGTCATCAGTCCCATGGAGCGAGTCACCCACGAAGTGCTGTCCGGCTGGAATCTGATCATTTTGGCGGCGGTGCTTTTGCTGGTGGTCCTCAACAAACAACTCTATCCCCGTCAGTTCAGGCAACTCCTCAGCGTGCCCGGCGGCGTGGCCCATACCAACCAGTTGCTACGCGAGTGGACACCCACCAGAAGTTTCATCGGGTTGGCCTTCCTTTTCTGCTATGTTATGGTGATGGCCCTGTTCGTTCAGAAGGCCTCCGTCATCTTCTCACGCGACGTAGACGCCTACAATGGATTTGGCTTCTTCGGTACAGCCTGCGGTGGCATGACGCTTTGGATCTTGTTACGATACCTAACCTTGTCCATCACGGGATGGCTGTTTCAGCAGCAAGAGGTCGTTTCCCGACAGATTACCGTTGACCTGGCGGTATCCACCTACGGGTTCCTGGTACTCATGCTTGTGCTGCTTCCGGTACTCTATATCCCCAACTCCGTTTTTGTGTGGATTGGCGTTGGCATTCTTTTTGTAATGGCACTGATGAGGTTGTTTCTCAGCTTCATAGAGACCAAAGTTTTTTCAAAAATGCCTTCGTTTTATATTTTTTTGTACTTTTGCACCCTCGAAATTGCGCCCCTCGTCCTGCTCATCACAGCGGGGATGCGTTTTTTCGCCAATAGTACTGTTCTTTAACCAGTTAGCCAATGAAAATCAAATCCATATTGGTGTCACAGCCTCAGCCGGCTGACATCACCAAAACCCCTTACGGTGACTTGACGAAGAAATACGGGGTCAACTTCACCTTCGAAAAATTCATCAAACTGGAGGGGGTTACTGCCAGCGAACTGCGCCAGGAGCATGTGAAGCTCTCTGAATACACCGCCGTCATCCTCTCAAGCCGCAATGCGGTGGACCACTACTTCAGGGTGGCCAAGGAGATGCGCTTCAACGTCCCCGAGACGATGAAATACTTCTGCATCAACGAGTCTACAGCCCTCTACCTGCAGCGCTACACGCAGTACCGCAAACGCAAGGTGTTCTACGGCAACCAGAAGTTTGAGGACCTTTTGGAACTCATCAAGAAGCACAAGGACGAAAAATACCTATACTGCTGCTCCGACATCAGCTCCGACAGCATCCCCGAGATGTTGACCGAGGCGAAGATTGAGTTCTCCAAGGCCGTGATGTTCCGCACCGTGTCAGCCGACCTGACCAAGACAGTGAAGATCGATGACTACGACATGCTAGTGTTCTTCAGTCCCGCTGGTATTGAGTCGCTGAAGGCCAACTTCCCGAAGTTCAAACAAAAAGAAGTCGCCATTGGAGGTTTCGGCGCTGCCACCTGCCAGGCTATCACCGATGCAGGCTTCCGGCTCGACTTCCACGCACCCACCGAGACCGCTCCTTCGATGACCATGGCCATCGAGGAGTATGTGGCTGCGGAAAACAAGAAGAGCAAAAAGAAATAATGGAGGACTTCCCGAAATACGAACGAATCTGCAAAGAAAGCGAAATCCAGTCCCTTTTCAGCAAAGGGGCTGGTTTTTCGTGTTACCCCTACCGTGTCGTGTTTCTGGCCAGGCCCGTGGGCGACAAGCCCGTGACCTGCCGGTTGCTCCTCTCCGTCTCCAAAAAACGCTTCCACCACGCCTTCAAGCGCAACCGCGTGAAACGCCTCATCCGCGAGTCGTGGCGGAGAAACAAGTCAAAACTGTATGAAGTCTGCTCGCGCGATACTATTTCGATGGATGTAGCGTTAGTATACAACGCCACCGTCATCCACTCCTATGCGGAGATGCTCGACCGTACCGCAAAAGCTGTCAACGAACTCATCAACCGATATGAAAAAACGCTTCAGACCCCTCACTAAACTTTTCATCCTGCTCATCAGGCTCTACCAGATCACCTTGTCACCTTGGCTCGGCAAGGCATGCCGTTACACGCCCACCTGCTCCAATTACGGGCTCGAGGCCATCGAGAAATACGGCGCCTTCAAAGGCGGCTGGCTGACTTTCAAACGCATATTGTCGTGTAATCCATGGGGCGGAAGCGGCTACGACCCCGTACCGTAAAAGTGAAAAGTTAAAAGTGAAAAGTGGAAAGTTATCATGAAGAGAATAAGTATTCTAATATTAGGGCTATGGCTGTCGGCAACAGCCATCGGACAGGTAAAGCAGAACAACTTCGAGATTGCCAAGAGCATCGACATCTATAACGACCTTCTAAGGGAACTCAACCTGAACTATGTGGACGAGATCGACCCGGCCGAACTCAACGAGGCCGCCATCGACGCCATGCTCAATGGGCTGGACCCCTACACCGTGTTCATCCCCGAGTCGGAGATTGAGAGCTACAAACTTATGACCACCGGCGAGTACGGCGGCATCGGAGCCATCATCCAATACGATGGCGAATACACCCGAATCTCCGATCCTTACGAAGGCTGGCCCGCACAGAAGGCCGGTCTCCGTGCCGGCGATGCCATCCTCTCCGTCAACGGCGTCGACACCCATAAGAAGCCCACCGACCAAGTGAGTGAACTTCTCAAGGGACAGCCCGGCACCGAGGTCACCCTCAAAATCAAGCGTTATGGCGTGGAGAAGCCCATCGAGCTCACTTTGAAACGCGAGAAAGTCAAGATCGACAACATCTCCTACGCCACCGTGTTCGACAACGGCATCGGCTACGTGAGTTTCAACAGCTTTACCAGAAACGCCGCCAACGAAATGAAGCAGCACCTCGTCGACATGAAGAAGGATCATGATCTCAAAGGCTTCATCATCGACCTAAGGGGCAATGGCGGCGGTCTCATGAACGAGGCTGTTGATATCGTCAACCTCTTCATCCCCAAAGGCAAGCCCGTGGTCTCCACCAAAGGCAAGTCGCAGCATGCCGCCAGCATGTACGGCACCACCAACCAGCCTATCGACGAGCAGATTCCGCTTGCCATCCTCGTTGACGGCGGCAGCGCCTCCGCCAGCGAGATTCTTGCAGGCGCCATCCAGGACTACGACCGCGGGGTGGTCATCGGCCAACGCACCTTCGGCAAAGGCCTCGTGCAGAACATCCTGCCGCTGAGCTACAACACCCAGATGAAAGTCACCATCGCCAAGTATTACATCCCCAGCGGACGCTGCATCCAAGAAATCGACTATTCGAAAAACGGAAAACTGAAAACGGAAAACGGAAAGTCAGACCATGACACTCTCCACTCTCCACTTTCCACTTTCCACTCCCAAGATACTTTGGGCAAGCCCTTCAAGACCGAGGCGGGACGCACCGTCTACGAAGGCCACGGCATCATGCCCGACGTGAAGATTGAGCCGCTTAAATACGCCACCGTGACCGCCTATCTCTATGCCAGGAACTACATCTTCGACTACGCCACCAAATACGCCCACGAGCATCCCAGCATCGCCCCCGCTGACCAGTTCAAGATCGACGACGCCACCTATACCGACTTCATGAAATTTGTGAAAGACAAAGGCTTCATCTACACCACCGAGAGTGAGAAAAAGCTGGAAGAACTCAAAAAAATGGCCAAAGAGGAGGGCTATCTTGAAAGCATCGGCGCTCAAATCGAGGCGTTGGAAAAGAAATTGAACGCCGACAAGGAGAACGACCTAGTGAAAAACCGTGCCGACATCGAGGACCTGCTGCGCCTGGAGATTGTGGGTCGTTATTACTACCAGACGGGACGCATCGTGGCTTCTTTGGAAGATGACAAGGACCTGCAGGCCGCTTTTGAGATCCTGCTCGATAAGAAAAGATACGAATCCATTTTGAGACCATGAGAGTGGAGAGTGGAAAACGGAAAGTGGAAAACGGAGAACGAAAGCGGAAAAACTTTCCACTTTCCACTTCTAACTTTCCACTTTTTATCTGCCTAGCCATTATGGCGGCCAGCCTCACGCTCTCGCCGTTTATGATGGGGGCATCGCAGTTTTTCCTGATGGCGGTATGGCTCTTTACGGGCGATCCCATCAAGGTGAAACTCCAGCGTTTCATCCACAATAAAGTCGCCGTCGTGCTGGTATCACTCTTCCTGCTGCACCTTATGGGGCTTATCTATACCTCCGACTTCGCCTATGCCTTCAAGGATTTAAGGGTAAAACTGCCCCTGCTGATCTTGCCCTTGGTACTTTCTTCGGTCAAGCCATTGAGCAAAAAGCATTTCGACCTGCTGATGCTCATTTATGTAGCTTCAGTGTTCGTCGCCACTTGCATCAGTTTTGGCTATTACATTAAAAACGACTATGGTGACATCCGCGAAATTTCGCACTTCATCAGCCACATCCGCTTCTGCCTGAACATCGTGCTTTCGATGGTCATCATCATCCATTACATTTTCGAAAAGCGCATCACAACAGGAAAAGTCGTTCCTGCCTTCAGTGCAAAAACCGCCTTGAATCATTATCTCATGTGGTTCTTGCTGTTTTGGTTCGTCTATCAGCTTTACATCTTCGAATCCCTCTCGGGCTATCTGGCCTTTGCCGGACTGGTCTTTGCCTCCTTGCTTTACCTCTACTTCACTAAGGTGAGGAGCACTGCTTGGAGGGCTGTCGGGCTGACCGTGGTCATTGCAATTCCGATTGCAGCAGGGCTCATCCTTTATCGCACCGTCGACCGACTTCTGAGGGTGGAGCCCGTCGACTTTTCGACGCTCGATAGGACAACCGCTTTAGGTAACGACTACTGGCACGACACCATCTGCTTCCCTGTGGAGGACGGCCGGTACATCGGCCTTTACTTCTGCCGACCCGAGATGCGCGAGACCTGGAACCGTCGCAGTGAATTGGATTACGACGGCCTGACCCACAACGGTGAGAACCTGGAGGCTACATTAGCTAGATATCTGACTTCCAAAAACTTACGAAAAGACGCTGCAGGTGTTGATGCCTTAAGTGATGAGGACATCCACAATGTGGAGAATGGCGTGGCCAATTTTAACAATTTCATCCATCCTGGAGTCAGGGCGCGTCTCTCGGAGACCGCCTTCGAGTACAATCAGTACCGTCGTTACAATAACCCCAATGGAGGCTCGCTCTCGCAGCGTATTGAATATACTCGGGCTTCGTTTTATCTGATTAAAAAGCATCCTTTGTTTGGGGTGGGTACTGGTGACATCCCTGAGGCTTACCGTCAGGCCTACAACGATTTGAGCTCGCCTTTGGAGGAGCAGTACCGCCATCGTGCACACAACCAATACCTCTCCATCACTGTGGGCTTTGGCATTATCGGACTCATCATCTTTTTGGTGACGCTATTGTTTCCGTACTGTTCGGCAAAGCGCTACCGCACTTATCTTTACACCATTTTCCTAGTCATCGTCCTCCTTTCGATGCTGCCTGAGGACACCATCGAGACACAGGCTGGGGTCACATGGTTTGCATTATTCAATTCTTTGCTTATCTTTGCAACAGAAAAAGGGAAGGAAACGCCCGAAAAACAATAACATGAAGAAGCAACAGTTTATTTCAGACTACACCGTTTACGAGGACGAGAGGGAGTTGGCCATTGATGCCTCTGCCGATGCCGAACTCCTTCGTCAAGCCCACGAAGCCACTGACAACTCATACGTACCCTATTCTAAATTCCACGTAGGAGCGGCTGTCAGGCTGTCCAATGGGGTCATCGTCAAAGGCAACAACATTGAAAACGCTGCCTATCCCAGTGGACTCTGTGCCGAGCGTGTAGCACTCTTTTCAGCCCAGGCCCAGTATCCTGACGTGCCTGTAGAGGCTTTGGCCATCACTGCCCGTTCGGAGATCACCGAGGTAACCGATCCTGTGGCTCCTTGCGGCGCCTGCCGTCAGGTGATGGTGGAAACTGAGCAGCGTTCGGGACGTCCCATGCGCATCATTTGCCAGGGACACACCGGCAAAGTGTTTGTGTTTGATGGAGTTGAAACGCTGATGCCATTCATTTTTCTCACTAAGTTCTTGTAAGTGAAAAGTGAAGAGTGAAAAGTTAAAAGTGAGGGATGGTGGAGCTTAATAAGGAATTCCTTTGGAAGTTTTTGAAATTCGGTGCCGTAGGTTTCTCCGGCGTGTTGGTGAATTTCGGGGTGACCTGGTTCTTCAAAGAGGTCTGCAAGTTCAACAAATATCTCAGCAACATTCTGGGTTTCATCGCCGCAGCCACCACTAACTATATGTTGAACCGGTGGTGGACTTTCCAGAGCACCAACCCCCAGGTGGGGGCAGAATATGCCAAATATTTTTTGATTTCCGTGGTCGGGTTGGGCATCGACACGTTGACAGTGTACCTTCTCAACGGCAAGCTGAAATGGAATTTCTACCTCAGCAAGGTGTTTGCCGTAGGGGCCGCGATGGTTTGGAATTTCTTCGGAAATTTATTATTTACGTTTGCATGAGATGTTGCGAGGCAACCCCTGCTTAGCGAGACACCCCCAACGGCGCTGCATAACTCGCATAGCTCGTTACGAAGGCGCCTCTTGGGGGTATCTCGCACGCTTACGGGGTTGCCTCGCAATTTTCACCCTCGATCATAGTGAGGCATTGCCTCAGGCAAAATAATCGAAAACTCCACCAAGCCCGCTGGAGTGTTTTTATGATCATCCTCATACCACGGGGTTTGATAGATCAATTTCTTTTTGCCTTTCTTGGAGATGGTGTAGACGTTCGAGACATTATCTTTCACCATATGGCAGATCATTTCCCAAGATTTGGGGTTGTGGCACTGCTCCAGATTGCGGCCGCGGGCGTCGCCATTCACATCGATGGAGCTGTCGTTCTGATAGATAACGTTGCCGTCGCGGTCACTGACTGTAACAGCAATATTAATTCCTTTAAAAAAATCCATAGTCATTTTAGTTAGGAGTTAGGAATGAGGAGTTAGGAGTAATCATTTTTAAAAACCTTACAAAAATAAGATTTTTTTTATCTTTGCATATTTATAACCAAGTGAAAAAGCTCTATAAGCTCATATTGAAATCCTTCCTCGGCAGTTTCGTCTTCACGTTTTTCATCGTGATCTTCGTGCTGTTGATGCAGTTTTTGTGGGTTTATGTGGACGACTTGGTTGGCAAGGGCTTGTCGTTCAAAATCTTGATGGAGCTGTTTTTCCACGCCTCGGTGACCTTCGTGCCGATGGCTTTGCCCTTGGCTATCCTTCTGGCCTCTATTATGAGTTTCGGCGACTTAGGTGAACATTACGAACTGGTAGCCATCAAGGCCTCTGGCATCTCCATCTGGACCGCCATGCGGCCTTTGTTCATCTTCTCCATTATGCTCAGCGGGCTTGCCTTCATTTTCAGCAACAGCATCAATCCAGTGGCCATGCTGAAGTTCAAGACCCTGCTCTTCGACGTGAGGAAACAGAAACTGGCTTTTGACATCAAGGAAGGCGTGTTTTATAAAGATATAGAAAACTACGTCATTTATGTAGATAAAAAAGGTAAAGATGGCAGTACGATCTACGGTGTAAAGATTTACGACCACACCGCCCGCGACGGCAATAACAAAATCATTGTGGCCGACTCAGGGATGATGTCACTGAGTCCCAACCAAAGGAGCATCATCTTTACCCTATACAACGGGCACAACTACACAGAGGACAACTCCGACAAGGAGACCTACAAGTTCAACAGGCCTTTCGAGCGCATGTCGTTCCGCGAAGAGCAGATCAAGTTCAGCCTGGCAAGTTTCGACCTGAAACGGTCGAACGAGGACATGTACAAGTCGTACCAGTCGATGATGAACATCCACCAGCTCACCACGGCCCTCGACTCCTTGGAACAGCGTTATGACGAAAAACAGGCGAAGTTCACCAAAGGCTTTGAGCAAAGGTTGAGCAATTACGAGAGTGGAAAGTTAAAAGTGGAAAGTGGAGAATTTTCCACTCTTCACTCTCCACTTTCCACTTTAGAATGGCCTCTGCTCGACCATCTCGATCCTGGGAAAAGGAGCGCTGTGCTGGAGGTGGCCACCGGCACAGCACGCACGGCCAAGGAGAACGTGGCTTTCAACAGCCAGGACCTAGGGGCTCATTGCCTCAACATCAAGAAACACAAGAAAGAACTGCATAAGAAATTCACCCTAAGTTTTGCCTGTATCATCTTCTTCCTCATCGGCGCCCCACTGGGCACCATCATCAGGAAAGGAGGACTGGGGCTGCCCGTGGTGGTTTCGGTGCTGTTCTTCGTTATCTACTATATCATTTCCACCGTGGCGGAACGGATGGCCGAATTCGGTGACCTGAATATGTTCTTGGGCGTTTGGCTGTCATCAATCGTCATATTGCCTATCGGCCTTTTCCTTACCTTTAAAGCTACCAGACAATAAACCATGAAGATTTTACTATTGTGCAATAAATCGCCCTATCCCGCCCTGGAAGGCGGACCGATGGCCATGAACAGCATCGTTACCGGCTTGCTCGAAGCGGGGCATCAGGTGAAGATACTGGCGGTCAACAGCAAGAAATATAATGTCACCCTTGAGGACATCCCTGAGGATTACCGGCAGAAGACTGGCATCGAACTAATTGACGTAGACCTGCGTGTCAGGCCAATCATGGCATTCAAGAACCTGTTTTCCAAGAAATCGTACCACGTGGAGCGCTTCATCTCCAAGAGTTTCACCAACCGGCTCATCGAGGTGTTGCAGCAGGACTCTTACGACGTGGTACAGCTGGAGACCTTGTTCATGACCCCCTACGTGGAAACGATCCGCAAGCACTCGAAGGCTTTGGTGGTGTTGCGGGCGCACAACGTGGAACACCTTATCTGGGAGCGTATCGCCAAGGGCACCCGGTTCTTCCTGAAGCGGGCCTACATCAAGCATCTGGCCAGGACTTTGAAGAACTACGAACTCAACGCCATTAGCCAAGTCGACGGCATCGCCGCCATCACCCGCAAGGACGCAGCTTTTTTCCGTAAATACTGCGCTACCACCACCATCGACATCCCTTACGGCGTGTATCCCGAGGAATTCACCCCGAACTACGAGATTGAGGGCAAGCCAAAGTTCTACCATATTGGGTCAATGAACTGGATTCCCAACGAGGAAGGCATCGGCTGGTTTATCGACAACTGTCTGGATGCGGTGATCGCCAAGGCGCCCGACTTCGTTTTCCATCTGGCAGGGCGCAACATGCCCGAGTGGCTCAAGGAGTTGAAGAACCCCCATGTGGACGTCATCGGTGAGGTACCCAACGCCAAAGAGTTTGTCGCCAACCACGATATCGCCATCGTCCCCCTGCTCTCCGGCAGTGGCATCCGCATCAAGATCATCGAGTCGATGGCCATGGGCAAAGCCGTCATCACCACCATGGTGGGCGCCGAAGGCATCCTCTATGAGGAAGATGCCAACATCATCATTGCCGAGAACAAGGCCCAGATGGCCGAAGCCATCCGACGTTTCAACGAGAACCCCGAGCGGGCCGTGGAGATTGGCAAGGCGGCTCGAAGACTCGTCGAAGAGGTCTACGACAACCGCAAGCTCACCGAACGACTGCTGCTGTTCTACAATCAGATCAAACCCACATCGAAAATCACTTTCGTTTAAGCCATGAAGATCTTTGTACTCCTCCCCCGCATACCCTACCCCTTGGAGAAAGGCGACAAACTTAGGGCCTTTAACCAAGTCAAGCAACTGGCCAAGAACAACGAAATCATCCTTTGCGCCTTAAACGACAAAAACGTTGATGAGCAGAAAGCATTTCAAGCCCTTCAGCCCTATTGCAGTTCTATTAACTTCATCAAAATCAATAAGTTCCAAATTTTTATCGGACTGATTAGGGCTTTTCTCAAAGGATGGCCCATGCAGTGCGGCTATTTCTACAATCGCAAAGCGGCCAAGAAGGTGGATGCCCTCATTGCAAAACACCAGCCTGACATGCTCTATGGACAACTGGTACGCGTGGCACAGTACATACGGCGCAAAGACATCCCCAAATCCATTGACTATCAAGATGTTTTCTCTTACGGCATGAAACGCCGCCGTGACATTGCGAACTTCCTGGCCCGACCAGTTTTCAACATGGAATACCAACGTCTCTGCCGCTACGAAGCCGCCGTGTTCGATGAATTCGATGTGAAGACTATCATCAGTGAACCTGACCGCGACTTGATTCCCCATCCAAAGAAAGACGAAATCCTCATCATTCCCAATGGGGTGGACCATGAGTTTTTCAAACCGAAGCAGGAGAAAAAGAAATACGACATTGTGTTTACCGGCAATATGAGCTATGCTCCCAACGTGAACGCCGTGGATTATCTGGCCAATGAGATTCTTCCCTTGGTATGGAAACAGGTGCCCGAAACCATGATGTACATCGCCGGTGCCACCCCTGACCCAAAAGTAAAGCGAGTCGCTTGTGACCGCATCATCGTGAGCGGCTGGCTCGATGACATCCGCGATGCTTATGCCCAGAGCCGGGTGTTCATCGCCCCCATGCGCATTGGCACAGGATTGCAAAACAAGTTACTCGAAGCCATGTCGATGGGCCTTCCTGCCATCACCACCCCCTTGGCCAACGCTTCGCTTGGCGCTAAACCCGGTGAGGAAATCCTGGTGGGCAGCAACGCCGAAGAATTGGCACAGCATATTATCACACTATTGACCAACCCCGAAAGGGCCAAGCAGATCGCCCAAGCAGGCTTCGATTTCACCAACCGTGTGTACGATTGGGGGAAAGCGACCGAAATACTAGAATCAGAAATGAAAAAATATGGCACAAGTTGACGACAAAAAAATCATCTTCTCGATGGTCGGCGTAAGCAAGATCATTCCCCCGTCGAGACAAATCTTGAAAGACATTTACCTCTCCTTCTTTTACGGAGCCAAGATCGGCATCATTGGCTTGAACGGTGCTGGTAAGTCCACCCTATTGCGCATCATCGCTGGCAAGGAGAAATCTTATAACGGCGAAGTGGTGTTTTCGCCCGGCTATTCTGTTGGCATGCTCGACCAGGAGCCCCAGTTGGACGATAACAAGACCGTCCGCCAAGTGGTGGAGGAAGGCGTGCAGGAGATTGTGGACATCCTCAAAGAATATGAAGAAATCAATAACCAGTTTGCCGAGCCCGATGCCGATTTTGACAAACTTATCGCTCGCCAGGGAGAGCTGACGGAACTGATTGAACAGCACGATGCTTGGGAGCTCGACAGCAAGCTGGAGCGGGCCATGGACGCCCTCAACTGCCCCGAAGGCGACACCCCCGTGAAGAACCTTTCGGGAGGCGAGCGCCGCCGCGTGGCCCTCTGCCGCTTGCTGTTACAAGAGCCTGACATCCTGCTGTTGGACGAGCCCACCAATCACCTCGACGCCGAAAGCATCCAATGGCTGGAGAGCCACCTGCAACAATATAAGGGCACCGTCATCGCCGTCACCCACGACCGTTACTTCCTCGACCATGTGGCTGGCTGGATCCTCGAACTTGACCGCGGCGAAGGCATCCCTTGGAAAGGCAACTACTCGTCGTGGCTCGACCAGAAGACCGCCCGCCTTGCCATGGAAGA
>JAILBC010000107.1 GCA_024681295.1 Bacteroidales bacterium | reverse complement strand
TTGGGCTTACGACATCGGCTTCGGCGGTCTCGACCACGTGTTGGCCAGTGGCGAAGACGTCAACGTCCTCGTCCTCGACACCGAGGTTTACTCCAACACCGGTGGTCAGAGCTCCAAGGCTACGCCTGCTGGCGCTGTCGCTAAGTTCGCTGCCTCTGGTAAGAAGGTCCGCAAGAAAGACCTCGGCATGATCGCCAAGAGCTACGGCTACGTCTATGTGGCTCAGGTCGCCATGGGTGCTTCACAGGCCCAGTACTTCAAGGCCATCAAGGAAGCTGAGGCTTATCCAGGCCCGTCGCTGGTGATCTGCTACGCCCCGTGTATCAACCACGGCATCAAGATCGGCATGGGTCACTCCCAGATGGAAGAGAAGCTCGCCGTCGATTGCGGTTACTGGCACCTCTGGCGTTTCAACCCCGCCGAGGAAGAGGAAGGCAAGAACGGCTTCCACTTGGATTCCAAGGAACCCAACTGGGCTGACTTCCAGAAGTTCATCATGGGTGAAGTCCGTTACAACTCACTGCTGAAGACCTTCCCCGAGGAGGCCAAGGAACTGTTCGCCAAGACCGAACAATTCGCCAAGCTGAGATACGAAGGCTATAAGAAGTTGAGCGAAGGGAAGTAACCAAGGTTGTTTCCTGAATGAAAAAACGGCGCGTCCATGGATGCGCCGTTTTTTTCATTCCACCGGAACCAACTTGCCGCCAGAACGCTTATGGGTGAGTTGGCCGTTTTGCCAAAGGCCTTGAAGTTCGGTGATCTCGCCGTCATCGTTATACGTAAACTCGGAACCCAAGCCGTGGCGCACACCGTCCTTGTGCACGCCACAAAAAACGATGCGGCCCTTCTCATCACGCTCCAAAAGGTCGGGAAGCAAATACAGGTCTTCGGTTTCAGTAATGCTACGCGACGTAACCGAAACCGAAAACTCTTTTCCCAACCCACATCGGTAAGTACTCCATCTGTCATCGCTGAAGGCACTGTCTTTCCAGTCGCATCGCCATGAAAAACCATAAATGATGTCATCCGCCATAAATCCAGCCACCCAATAGCCTTCCTGGTCATCCCAGTCCATGTGCGAGTTCACCCATTGCGCATCCTGCATACCAAAAGTATTAATCAAATCGGGCGTAAATTCAGCCGTTTTCATCAGTCCGACATCATCAAAAGGCTCGTTATTCACCCATTTTCCGTCAAGCACATGGCCGTCTGGATAGGTCATGACGCCAAAGCCGGAACGTTTGTAATGGGTGACACCGTCCTCAAACACCTCCTTGAAGTCGCCCTCGTAGGTTCCTCCCTTGGCATAAGTGATCTTGCCGCGACCCATAATTTTGCCTTCGACAAAAATATTTCCTTCGTAAATATTGCCGTCAGACGTTTTCAAGACTCCACGTCCATGATATCGGCCCGCTTTCCATTCGCCCTCATAACAATCCAAATAGCCCTTCCAAATGCCATAACCGTTACGCTCGTCGTCTTTCCATTCTCCATCATAACACAAAGGTTCCTCCTTTCGACAACGCCTTTCCCTATACGTCAAAATACCCTTGCCATGTTTCTTGCCCGCCTTGAACTCTCCCTCATAGACATACTTTTCATACCAACGAACACCCCTACAGGTAAGTTTTCCCTTGCCATCAGGTTGATTCTCGGAGTTCACTTCACCTACATAAAGGTCGTTTTCATTCAGCTTGAGTGTTTTAATCTGTTTTTCCATGATTCAGTATGATTAATCGGTTGTAAAGTTACAAATTCTGGAATAATCAAGCAGGATAGTAATAATAATGTTATCTTTGCGTTTTGGAATAGAAACGAACTAACAAACCCATACTATGAAAAGATCTTTTGTTTTTTTGGCCGCTCTGCTGCTGACCTCGACCCTGATGACCAGCTGCTTCAAGGATAAACCCGACACCAGCAAGCAAGGTCTGTATGTCGGCATCATCGGCTTCAACAGTGAACTCACCTGCAACAAGCTCACGCTCCTCAACACCTCAAGCAAGGAGGGAATGAAGGAGTTTATCAACAGCCTCACCATGGAGGACGGCACCATCCTTTACCATGCTGTGAACACCGCACTCGACAAGATTGAGAATGTTACCCCGCCTGAGGACCTCACCAACGTGTCCATCATCACCTTCACCGACGGACTCGACCAGGGTTCTTACATGCTCAACGACAACTACAGCTCGGGCGATGCCTACCTGAATGCCGTGAGCAACCGCATCCGCAGTACCTCAATCGGCGATAACCAAGTGCCGATTTCGGCTTACTCCATCGGTGTGAAGACCGAAGGCATCAACGAGGTCCAGTTCCGCCAGAGCCTGGAGAAGCTCTCCAGTAACCCTCACGAAAACGTGTATCTTGTTGACAACATGATCGAGGTCGGCCAGATTTTTGGCGACATTGCCCAGAACCTCTACCACCAGAGCTCTACCTGGGATGTCACCCTCAAGACTCCTGCTCCGGAGCATCACACCCGCATCCGCTTCACGTTTGACAACGTCAACAATGCTGCGGAGTCGCAACGCTACATTGAAGGTGTATTCCTCAACCAACAAGGCGGGACCTGCATCTTCAACAGTGTGAATTATGTTGGTCTACAAAACTGTGGCGATGTCATCTACCCCACCACCGAAGGCATCTTCGTGTATTTCACCTTCAGTGACCTCTTCACCCTTGATGGCGAGCAGGTTTACACCTCCAACACCAAGCAGTGGAACTGGGACGACAACGCTCAGGCATGGATAAACAACGCCGAGTTCACTCCGTCGGGCAATGTGGTAACTCAAGAAGAGTTCAAGAGTGCCATGATCATGCTGGTGCTTGACTGCTCCAGCTCACTGGGCAACGACTTCCAGAGCGTGAAGAGCGCCGCCTGCCAGTTTATTGAAACCCTTAACGGGAATACCCACCAGTAAGTGGAAAGTGGAGAGTGGAAAACGGAAAACTTTCCACTTTCCACTTTCAGTTTTCCACTATATTCTGGATTACAATCCCCAGCCTGAGTTTGAAGGCTTCCTCGGTGGCAAAGCCGATGTGAGGTAGCATCACCAGGTTGGGTGCGTCAAACAGGGGGTGATCCTGCTTCAAAGGCGGCTCGGTACCATACACATCGGTGGCGGCACCAGCAATCAAACCAGATTTTAAAGCATCCGCGAGGGCTTGTTCGTTGACGACAGGTCCTCGCGCTGTATTAATCAGAATAGCCGATGGCTTCATCAGTTTCAATTCATTCTCTGTGATGAAGTCGCGAGTCTCGTTGTTCAAGGCAATATGCAACGTGACAATATCCGACGCTTTCAGAAGCGTTTCTTTATCCACAAAGGTCACGCCTTCAACAGTTTTCGGAGTTCGGTTCCAGACCAGCACCTTGCAGCCAAAGGCGTTGAGAAGCTTGGCCACACGTTGGCCGATGTTGCCCATGCCGATGATGCCTACGGTCTTGCCGCCGATCTCACGGCCTGGCATGAGACCTTTGCACTGGCACTCACGGGTGATGCGATCGTTCTCCAGCACCTTGCGGTACACATCGATCATCATGGCAATGGCCAGTTCAGCGACGGCCTCAGTGGAATAGCCGGCAGCATTCTTCACGACGATGCCACGACGTTGGCATTCTTCCATGTCGATATGATCCAATCCCGTGAAGGCAATGGAGAGCATCTTCAGTTTGGGACAGGCATCCAGGAAGTTTTTCCGTAAAGGAATATTGCTTTCGATGACGACTTCCGCATCTTGGGCACGGCGGATCAACTCATCGAGGTTTTCGTTACGGTCGGGATAGATGACTACCTCGTGGCCTTGCTGTTTCAGACCAGCACAGGCTGATTCTATAATGGAGGTCTTGAGACCTAGGGGTTCAAGGAAGACGATCTTCATAGTGAAGAGTTAAAAGATAAAAGTTAAAAGTTAATCCACTACTACTAAGTAATAGTTTTTCTTACCTTTCTGGACGAGGATGTACTTGCCGTCGATGAGGTCGTCGGGGGTCATCATCTTGTCGAGGGTGACTTTGTCTTTGTTGACGCTCACGCCATTGCCTTGAACCATCTTGCGGGCCTCGTTCTTGGAGGGGAAGACATGGGTGTTGACGGCCATAAAGTCGACCACCGGGATGCCAGCTTCGAGGTCGGCACGGGTGACGTGTTCCTGCGGCACACCGTCGAACACATCGAGGAAGGTCTGCTCGTCAAGCTTCACCAGGGCGTCCTTGGTGGCTTTGCCGAAGAGGATGTTAGAGGCTTCGATGGCGGCGTCGAGGGCTTCTTGGGAGTGCACCAACACGGTGACTTCCTGGGCAAGACGTTTTTGCAGCACGCGCAGGCCCGGGTCTTTCTTGTGTTCCTCGATAAGGCCGTCAATGACGTCTTTCTCCAGTGAGGTGAAGATCTTGATGTACTTCTCGGCATCCTCGTCGCTGACGTTGAGCCAGAACTGGTAGAATTTGTAGGGGGTGGTGCGTTTCGGGTCGAGCCAGATGTTGCCGCTCTCGGTCTTGCCGAACTTCTTGCCGTCCGCCTTGGTAATCAAGGGGCAGGTCAATGCGAAGGCTTCGTTTTCGAAGCCCAAGGTGCGACGGATCAATTCGGTACCTGTAGTAATGTTTCCCCATTGGTCGTTACCGCCCAATTGCAGTTTACAGTTCTTGTGCTGGTAGAGCCAGAGGAAGTCGTAGCCTTGCAGGAGCTGGTAGGTGATGCACAGAATGCGCCGCAAAAATCCGGGTGCTGTTCCCGGTCCGTTACGAAGCGGATACCGAACAGGGAAACGGCAGCATTTTCATAGATCCTCTGAAGGACGTTTCGGTTAACGATTATGAAGCGACATGTAAGAAAGCGCGGGCATACCGGGACAGCCTGCGTGAGAAATATAACGGGTACAATGCAGTGTACGTTGTAGACAA
>JAILBC010000089.1 GCA_024681295.1 Bacteroidales bacterium | reverse complement strand
CAAGACCCACATCAACCTCACCGTCATCCGGATGGACGAAGACGGTAGTGAACGAGAGACCTTCACAGAGGTGCAGTTCATCCTCGGCATGGTGCTTGCGGTCCTGATTTACATGTTCATCATGCTGTTCGGCGGTCAGGTGATGCAAGGTGTGGCGGAAGAGAAGAGTAGCCGAATCATCGAAGTCATCGTGAGCAGCGTGAAGCCTTTCCAGCTGATGATGGGCAAGATTATCGGCGTGTCGCTGGTGGCCCTCACCCAGTTTGTGATGTGGATCGTGCTGACTGGCATCATTTACGTAGGCTTCTCAGCAGCTGTGGGCATCACTAACCCCGAAGCTATCAGCCAGGGCACCGTACTGACGCAGGAGATTAGCAGCACCAACATCATGGACAACGAAGCCATTCAGGACATCCTCGGCATCGTCCATTCCATTGACTTCGGCGTCATCATCGTCAGTTTCATCGTGTTTTTCCTGCTGGGTTATCTGCTCTACGCCACCATGTTTGCCGCCATCGGCTCGCTGGTCGACAACAACACGGATTCCCAGCAGTTTACCTTACCTGTGACTGTACCTTTGATTATCGCCATTATCTCAGCCATTTATATTGTCAACGACCCCGACAGCAGCCTAGCCGTCTGGATGTCGATGATTCCCTTTACCTCACCGGTGGTGATGATGGTGAGAATTCCTTTTGGGATACCCATCTGGCAAGTAGTTGTTTCCGCGGTGCTGCTTGCCGGAACTTTCGTCGGGATGACTTGGGTGGCAGCCAAGATTTATCGCACCGGAATCCTCATGTATGGTAAGAAACCTACCTACAAGGAAATCTTCAAATGGCTAAAATATTAAAAACATTTTGTGTAATCGAACAAATTTTTCTAATTTTGCAGGCTCGATTTTAGGCAAAAAGAGCAAAAATTGAAGTTAATATATTAAAAGTCAAATAATTAAATCGTTTTTAGAAATGCAAAACAAAGGAGCAATCAAGACTTTGGCCGTGATTTTCGGGCTGATCTTCCTGTACCAGCTCTCCTTCACCGTGGTCACCAAGGTGGTGGAGAAAAGGGCGGCAAAGTTTGCCCAAGGCGACGAAGCCAAGGAAAACTACTATTTAGACTCCGTGAGCAACGAGACTGTGTACAATCTTCTGGTGAAGAAATACACCTATCGTGATGCCAAGGAAAGAGAAATCAACTTAGGACTGGACTTGAAGGGCGGTATGAACGTCACCCTCGAAGTCTCGGTGAAGGACATCGTGAAAGCTTTGGCCGGTGCCAATGCCAACGACCCGACCTTCATGGAGGCCATGAGAATCGCCACCGAGCGTCAAGAGAAGAGCGAAGGCGACTTCGTGACCCTGTTCGGCCAAGCCTACGAAGAAGTTGACCCGAACGCCAAATTAGCCTCGATTTTCCTTTTTGAGTTCAAAGATAAGGGTATCACCGTCAACTCCAGCAACAGCGATGTGCTGAAGGTGTTGAAGGAAGAAAGCGACGGCGCCATAGACCGTTCCTACCAGATCCTGAGAACCCGTATCGACCGTTTCGGTGTGGCACAGCCCAACATTCAAAAGTTGGAAGGCAGTGGCCGCATCTTGGTCGAACTCCCCGGTATCAAGGACCCGGCCCGTGTGCGTAAGCTCCTCCAGGGTACCGCCCAGCTCGAGTTCTGGGAGACCTACAACTTCAGCGAGGTTTACCAGTACTTCGACCAGGCCAACGCCTTGCTCGCCGAGAGAAACAATGCCCAGAAGGCTCTGGACGAAAGTGAGGAGACCGAGGAAGGTGACGCTCAGGTAGAGCCCGCCGAAGGCGAAGAGGTTGCCGTTGCCGACACCACTGCCGAAGGCGGCCTGCTCGAGCAGATTGCCCAGGACGAAGAGAATCCCGAGAATCTCAGCGACGACGAGGCTCTGGCCAAGTTCCGCGCCGAGAACCCGCTCTACGGCCTGCTGAACCCCTCCTACAGCCAAAACGGCCCTGCACAGACCGCCCGCGTGGGTATGGCTCAGGTGAAAGACACCGCCGCCATCAACCGCATGCTGCGTGTTGCCGCAGAAGAGAACATCTTCCCGCGTAACATGAAGCTCGCTTGGACTGTGAAACCCGAGACCTACGGTGGAGAGATCGAATACCTCGAACTCGTCGCCCTGAAGATGTCGCGCGACAACAAGTGCGCCCTCGGCGGTGAAGTCATCACCGACGCCCGTCAGGACTACGGTCAACGCAACGAAGTCGAAGTCGACATCCAGATGAACGCCGAAGGCGCCAAGGCCTGGAAGCGTCTCACTGGCGACAACATCGGCAAACAAGTGGCCATCGTGCTGGACAACTACGTCTACAGCTATCCCGTCGTCAACCAGGAAATCAGCGGCGGTCGCTCCCAGATCTCTGGTGGCGGCATGACCATTGAAGAGGCCCAAGACTTAGCCAACATCCTGAAGGCCGGTAAACTCCCGGCACCTGCCCGTATCCTTGAGGAACAGGTGGTAGGTCCTTCGCTGGGTCAAGAATCCGTCCAGAAAGGTATGTGGTCCATGGTGTTCGCCTTCCTCCTCGTGCTGGTCTACATGGTCTTCTTCTACAAGAAGGCCGGTCTGGTCGCCGACGTCGCCCTGATCGTCAACGTGTTCTTCCTGTTCGGTGTGCTGGCTTGCCTCGGCTCCGTGCTGACGCTGCCTGGTATCGCAGGTATCGTGTTGACCTTGGGTATGGCCGTTGACTCGAACGTGATTATTTTTGAACGTATCAAGGAAGAGCTCCGCGGCGGCAAGGGCCTCCGTCCTGCTATCGACGCAGGTTATAAGAACGCTTACTCCGCCATTATCGACGGTAACGTCACCACCTTGATCACCGGTATCGTGCTGATCATCTTGGGTACTGGCCCTGTCCACAGCTTCGCCGTCACCCTCTGCATCGGTATCCTTACCTCACTGTTCACCTCCATCTTCATCAGCCGTCTCATCTTCACGAGAATGCTTGATAAGGAAAAAGAAATCTCCTTCACCACCAAGTTCACTGAGAACTTCCTGAAGGACACTCACTTCGACTTCATCAAGTTCCGCAAGACCGCTTACATCATCGCCCTCATCATGATCGTCATCAGCGTCGGTTCACTCGCCTTCAAGGGCTTGAACCTCGGCATCGACTTCAAGGGTGGTCGTAACTACATCGTTCGTTTCGACCAAGACGTGAAGGTCGACCAAGTGCGTGAGGCTTTGTCGAACGTCAACGTGGAAGGTTGGGAGACACCTGAAGTGAAGACCTACGGTCCTAACGGTCAGGTGAAGATCACGACCAAGTACAAGATCGACGACAACAACCCGGAGGTTGACAGCGAAATCCAAGGCATCCTCTACAAGGGTCTGAACGGCTTGTTCAGCCAGGGAATCACCGCCGACCAGTTCTCCTCGGAGGACGAGACCATCGGCGTGTTGAGTACCCAGAAGGTGGGCGCCACCATCGCCAGCGACGTCAAGCGTAAGTCCATCTGGGCCATCGCCGTGTCGCTCGTGCTGATGTTCGCCTACATCGCCATCCGTTTCCGCAGATGGCAGTACGGTCTCTCCGCTTTGGCGGCTCTGACCCACGACACCGTCATCATGCTCGGCATGTACTCCCTGTTCTTCAACATCCTGCCTTTCACCATGGAAGTTGACCAGGCCTTCATCGCCGCCGTGTTGACCATCATCGGTTACTCCATCAACGCCACCGTGGTTATCTTCGACCGTGTGCGTGAAAACACCAACCTGCACCCGAAGGCCACCTGGAGAGAGAACATCAACAATGCCGTCAACAGCACGTTGACCCGTTCGTTCAACACCTCTGGTTCCACCTTTGTCGTGTTGCTCGCCATCTTCTTCTTCGGCGGCGACACCATCCGTGGATTCATCTTCGCCCTGTTGGTCGGTATCCTGGCCGGTACCTTCTCCTCCGTGTTCCTGTCCTCACCCATCGCTTACAACCTCCTCAAAGGTCACAAGCAAGAAAAGGAACTCGCCGAAGCTGAAGAAAACGGCAAGAAAAAATAAGCCGAAAGGTTTGCTGAATGTTAAAAGAATCCTGCTGGAAACAGTGGGATTCTTTTTTTTTGCTTATATTTGCAGAATTAATGCGAATCACTTCATGATCATGAAAAGATATATCATCATTCTGCTTTCCCTCCTTTGCCTAGGTCTCACTCCAGACCTCAGTGCACAGCGCAGAAACCCCGCTAAGAACGCCGATCTCGCCTTTGGCAGGAAGCAATACCTTGAAGCCGCCGACCTTTATAAGAAGGCCTACAAGAAAAGCAAGCGCAACAAAGCCGAACGGGCCCGTATCAGCTTTCAGATGGGTGAATGCTACCGCTTGATCGGCCTCAGCAAGCGCGCCGAGCCTTACTATAAGAGAGTTCTGAAGACCGACTTCCCCAACACCCACCCCGAAGCCTATCTGTCCGCCGCCGAGACCTACAAGACCAACGAGAAATACAGAGATGCCATCGAGTGCTACGAAAACTATATCAAAGCCGTACCCGACGACCCACGTGGCCCACTGGGGCTCGAGACCACCAACCTCATCCAGGAATGGATCGAGAATCCCTCACGCTACGAACTCACTGAACTGAAGAAGGTCAACTCCAAGAACTCCGACTTCGGTGCCCTGTGGACCAGCAACAACTATAACGAGATCATCTTCACCTCCTCGCGCAGCGGCGCTACCGGAGGCGAGAAAGAAGAAATCACCGGCCAGAACTTCACCGACTTCTGGGCCTCAAAGCAGGACCGTAAGGGTGAATGGAGCACCCCCGTGTTGGCCGACGAAAGCGAGAGCATCAACACCGATGACAGCGACGGCGTGGGCTTCATGAACGCCAACTACACCAAGCTCTACTTCACCCGCTGCCAAGCCGGCGAACACAAGAAGAACGGTTGCCAGATTATGGTCGCTTCCAAGTCGGCCGGCGCCTATTCCAACGCCGTCCCCGTGGAGATCGCCACCGTCGACACCCTCGACATCGTAGGCCACCCCACCCTCACTGGCGATGAGCTCGTGCTCTACTTCTCCGCTGAACGCAAAGGCGGATTCGGAGGCAAAGACCTATGGGTCTCTACCCGTAAAAGCACCAGCGAGCCCTTCGGACGCCCCTTCAACCTCGGCGAGAACGTCAACACCGCTGGCGACGAGGTGTTTCCCTTCCTGCGCAACGACACCACCCTCTATTTCTCCTCCAACGGCCATGGCGGCATGGGCGGACTCGACATCTTCGTCACCACCGTCGACACAGCCGGCAACTGGGGCCAACCCGTCAACCTGAAATACCCCATGAACTCCACCGGCGACGACTTCGCCATCATCTTTCACCCCACCCAGGAGAAAGGCTTCGTGGCGTCAAACAGAGGCAACAACCGTGGCGTCGACAACATCTACTACTTCGAGGAACCTACCATCCACTTCACCTTCTCAGGTACTGTCAAGGATGAAAACACCTTGCAGTTCGTCTCCAATGCCACCGTGCGTTTCGTGGGCTCTGACGGCTCCGTGATGAGCACCCGCACCAACGACAAAGGCTACTTCAACTTCAGCGAGTCGCAAGTCAACAAAAACACCACTTACGACATCACCATCGACAAGGACAACTACTTCACGCTCAGTGCCACCGAGACCACGGTAGGCCTCGAATTCAGCAAGGACTTCGTGAAAGAATACACCCTGCAACCCATTCCCGAGGAGCCCATCATGCTGCCCGACATCCTCTACGACCTGGGCAAATGGGATCTCAAACCCCAGTTTGAAGACTCACTGCAAGGCTTGATCGAGACCCTGCAAGTCAACCCCACCATCACCATCGAGTTGGCCTCACACACCGACGCCCGTGCCTCCGAGGAAAGCAACGACATCCTCTCACAGAAGCGTGCTCAGAGCGTGGTGGATTACCTCATCATCAGAGGTATTGACCCGCAACGACTCACCGCCAAGGGCTACGGCGAACGCGTGCCACGTACCATCCAGAAAGACATCACCGTGAGAGGCTACACCTTCAAAGCTGGAACTCAACTCACCGAAGCTTATATCAACAAGTTGCCCACCAACGAACTCAGGGAGGCTGCTCACCAGATGAACCGTCGTACCGAGTTCCGCATCCTCTCGAAGGACTATGTGCCACGCACCGAGATCAGCGAGGGCGGCACCGTCAATATCGTCATCAACCCCACCGAAGTCAACTTTGTGGTCTTCGCCACCGACAGCCGCGGCTACTTCACCTTCGACGCCAACGTGGACGGCTACGGTGAGCTCTTCACCTACAGCCAAAACGCCGAGTTCTGCATGTCGGAAAGAACCGCGTTAAGACTGCTCAACGCCGGCCGTATCAACCGCGACAACTTCGAAGGCGATGTCGACAAGATCTTGAGCACCGGCAGCGTGGCCAACGGCGCCATCCTCACCTTGAGAGAAGTGCGCATTGCCAACAAGACCCTCAAGGACGTGAAAGTGAAAGTGGTTCAGAAGATGGTGGAGAGTTGGGTCATCGGCAAGAGCACCCTGAACCAATTCGGCAACTTCGAGTTCGACACCAAGGAAAGAAAACTGGTTTTCAAATAATGGATCATCAACGTTATAGCCAACGTGGTGTCTCCGCCGAGAAGGAAGACATCCACAACGCCATCAAGAACCTCGACAAGGGGCTCTATCCCAACGCTTTCTGCAAGATCATCCCTGACATCCTCGGCGGTGATCCCGAATACTGCAACATCATGCACGCCGACGGCGCGGGAACCAAGTCCTCGCTGGCCTACCTTTACTGGAAAGAGACCGGCGACATGAGTGTGTGGGAAGGCGTGGCGCAAGATGCCGTGGTGATGAACACCGACGACCTTATCTGTGTGGGTGCCACCGACAACATGCTGCTCTCCTCCACCATCGGACGCAACAAGAACCTGATTCCTGGAGAGGTGATTTCGGCTTTGATTAATGGCACGGAGCATTTTCTGGAGAAGTTACGTTCTTTAGGTATCGGTATCATATTGACCGGAGGCGAGACTGCTGATGTCGGCGATTTGGTGCGTACTGTCATCGTGGATAGCACTGTGACGACACGCATCAGACGCGATAAAGTCATCGAGAACAACTTGCAGCCCGGCGATGTCATCGTGGCCTTCGCATCATACGGCCAGGCTACTTATGAGGACCGCTACAACGGTGGCATGGGCAGCAACGGCCTTACTTCAGCGCGTCACGACATGCTGAACCATTATCTGGCCGAGAAATACGACGAAAGCTACGACCACAGCATTCCGGAAGACTTAGTGTATTCCGGTCCTTATCGATTGACCGACCCCACCGAAATCCCCGGCGTGGACGTAGGCAAGCTCATCCTCTCTCCTACTCGCACCTATGCCCCGCTGATGATTCCTATCCTGAAGGAGTTCCGCAAGCAGATCCATGGTGTCATCCACTGCAGCGGCGGTGCCCAAACTAAAGTGCTGCATTTTGTGGACAAACTGCATATCGTAAAGGACAACATGATGGCTCTTCCACCTTTGTTCCATATGATCCAACAAGCCTCCGGCACCGACTGGAAGGAGATGTACAAGGTCTTCAACATGGGCCACCGCTTGGAAATCTACACCAACGAAAAGGCCGCTAACGAGATGATTGCCATCGCAAAACAGTTCAATATCGACAGTCAGATTATTGGCCATGTGGAGGCTTCGGAACAAAAGAGATTGACGATTAAGAGCGAGTTTGGAACATTTGAATACTAATCATCAACGAAACCCTAAATCATTTCTGAATATGAAAAAGTTGCTTTATCTCATTTGCATTGCCTGCACTATGGCTTTTTATTCCTGCGGTACGACAAAAGCCTATGTCGGTGCCAGACAAGAAAAGGCCTCACTAGCAACTATCAATCAAGGTACTAACAAACTGACCATCAAAAAAAGAAAG